>NZ_DASZKT010000005.1:0-1865 GCF_035552695.1 Actinospica sp. | reverse complement strand
TCTCCCAGGTCGCCAACGAGCTGTTCGCCGCGAACTCCTACCGCGAGTACATGGAGCTGCACGGGTTGTCGGTGCAGCTGACCGAGGCGCTGGCCGAGATGTGGCACGCCCGGGTCCGCGAGGAGCTCAGCTTCGGCGACGAGGACGGCGATCTGGACGCCATGCTCAAGCAGGGCTACCGCGGTTCGCGGTACTCCTTCGGCTATCCGGCCTGCCCGGACCTGGAGGACCGCGCGAAACTCGTCGAACTGCTGAAGCCCGAGCGCATCGGCGTCACGCTGTCCGAGGAGCTGCAGCTGCACCCGGAACAGTCCACCGACGCGCTGATCGTGCACCACCCCGAGGCCAAGTACTTCAACGCGTAGAGCGGCCGGCCGACGGGCCACGATCAATATCGCAACGCCAGAGGCAGCCGTCGCCTCGCCCATCGCCAAACGGCTTTCCGTTCTGATCCCCAACCGTCGGGACCGCGCTCGGAGCCGGCTAGGCGGGCCCCGCCTTCTCGTCTGGTAGCACTCTGATACCAGGCCCGGTAGCATTTGCTCATGGCCATGACACTGCGATTGACCGAGCAGGAGTCCGAGGACCTCCGGAAGCGTGCCGAGCGTGAGGGCACGTCCATGCACGAGATCGCGCGCAAGGCCATCCGGCTTTACGTCTCCGACCACACCGAACGCCTCGACGCGATCGTCGACCGGATTCTGGTCGAGGACGCTGAACTGCTGGAGCGCCTCGGGTCGTGACCGAGTTCGTCTGCCTCGACACCACGGATCTGTTGCGAATCGCGGCACGCATGCTCGGCATGGCTGAGGCACCGGTGCGGGACCTGGGGGCGCTGGCTGCCGCCGCCGCGCGCCCGCGGACCACCGTGTTCGGCGCGGAGGCCTACCCGACGCTTGCCACCAAGGCAGCAGCGCTGCTGCATTCGATCGCCCGTAATCGCCCACTGGTTGACGGCAACAAGCGACTCGCGTGGACCGCAACCAAGGTGTTCTGCGCCATGAACGGCTACTGGCTGCGGACGACGGATGTGGCCGCTGCGGAGTCGTTCGTCGTCGGTGTGGCACGGGGCGATCTCGACGTGGACGGTGCCGCCGAGGTGATCGCGTTGCACCTTGCCGCGGTCAAGCCCTGACTCGCCGCGCTACGCGGTCGGGGTCAGCACCACGAAGTGGACCTCACGGCGGACCTCGAAGCCCAGTGCGCGGTACAGCGCCAGCGCCGGGGTGTTCGCGTCGGCGACGGGCAGGTAGGGCACGCAACCGTCGGCCGCGATGCCGGCGGACACCGCGTGCACCACGCGACGGGCCAGGCCCTGGCCGCGGACGGCGGGATCGGAGCAGACGGCGCTGATCTCGATGGCGTCGCCGGCCCACATCCGGCGCCCGGCCATGGCCAGCAGATCGCCGGCCGCGTCGCGGATGCCGACGTAGCCGCCGAAGGAGACCGTGCGTTCGGCGAAGGGGCCGGGTTGTGTGCGGTTGACCAGGTCGAGCATCTCGGGGACGTCGGGGTCGCCCAGTTCCAGCAGCGCGTCCTCGAGCGATCGCGTGACGGTGTCGACCATCTGCCGACCCACGATGCGACGCACGGCCCAACCCGCGGGGACGTGCTCGTCGGGAACATCGAGCAGGACGACGGTGCGGCCCGGCGCCAGGGCGCGCAGTTCTGCCCAGTGCGCCGGGTCGGAGTGATCGTCCAGGGCCGCGAACGGGCCGACGTCGGCCCGGAAGACGGCGCAGTGCTCGGCGTGGACACCCAGGGCATGCTGACGGTCTCTGAGGGCATGGCGGACGGGATCGTCCAGTCCGGCATCCCGCGGCGGCGAAATGCTCATCGACTCGATCCAATCACCGCCCGGCCGG
>NZ_DASZKT010000004.1:0-17369 GCF_035552695.1 Actinospica sp. | reverse complement strand
GCTCAGGTATGGCCGGTCGAGAGCAGCCGAAGCGCCCGGCCGCGCTGAACTGCGGAAGAGCGGTCACAGGCGCCGAGCTTGGCGTAAATGCGCCGGATGTGCGTGTTAACGGTGTTCAGTGAGACCGACAGCTCGCCGGCGATCTCGGGCCGGGTGAGGTTTGTCGGCAGGAAGCGCAACACCCGCAGTTCAGAAGTGGTGAGCTGCGCGCCGGGGGCCACCGCTGGCGGGCGACCATCGGCGGGGGCACCGCCGTGCACCGCGTCGAGGATCGCGGTGACCAGTGCCGCGTGCGAAGTGCGGTGCGACGGCAGATCCTTCAGCAGCTCCCAGCCACCGGTCATCGCGAACGGCAGGATCAGCCTGTCCGGCTCGGCGAGGTCGAGTGCACGCCCCACGGCATCGCGCGCTGCGTGCTGGTCACCGAGATCGCGGCAGGCGAGCGCCTCCAGCAGGGTGGCTTCGAGTCGAGTGCGTTCGGAGTGGATCGGGGCAGTGCCGTCGAGCACGGTGCGCAATTCCCGGCGCGCGTCGGCCGGGGCCCCTTCGGCCAGGCAGATCAGCGCAGCCGCGTTGCGGATCTCGCCGGTCGCGGTCTGTGTGGTGTCGAGGGCGGTGAAAGCCGCTCGCGCGTCGTCGATCAACCCGAGCCGGACCTGAGTGGCGATCGTCCACGCGATCACGCGGCGGGTTTGCGCGTGCACGCCGAGCATGAGCTCCTGCACCCGGCTGGCGACCTCGAACTCCGCAAGGGCCTCGCGGTGACGGCCGCGCGCCGCGTGCAGCATCGCGGAGGTGAGGCGCACCAGAAGCCGCACGCCGGGTTCGCCGTCGGGCCGGGTGACCTGCCGGGCACGTTCCAGCCATTGTTCGCCTTGCTCGAACTCGCCCGTCCAGATCAGGATATTGGCAAGCGTCGCCAAGGCCGGGGCGATCACGGGTTCTGCGTCCCAGCCGTGCTTGGCGGCCGCCGCGACGGCCTCTTCGCACCGCTGACGCGCCAGGGCAAATGAGCGGTCCACGGAGGCGAACCCCAGGTGCGCCAGGCAGCCGACTTCCAGATAGGGCCGGTCCCTCTCGCGGGCCAGTTCGGCGCCCTCTAGCAGGTGCCGCTCGCTATCGGCCAGCCGCAGCGACCACGCCTCCGTGACGCCGAGGTTCAGCAGGGCCAGGGCTCGCAGATCGCCGCTGAGCGCGACATCGGCGCCGGACTGGACGACGGATGGCGAGGCGAGCGCGTCCACCTGCTTGAAAACCCCGTCGAAATGCCCGCGCAGCCGCGCCAAGAGCAGATCAAGGGACGCGATCGCCATCTCGAGCCGGGGACGCCGGTCGGGCGCCGCCGTCGCCGCGTACGACCTGGCCACCCGCAGGTGCGCATCGGCCTGCTGGAGGCTGGCCCGGTTCAGATCCGTGACGGCGTGCACCAGGGCCAACTCGGGGAAGGCTTCCGCGGCTCCGGCCTGGAAGGAATGCAACAGCGCCTCCACCGTCGCCGCCTGCCCGTCGAGGGTCAGGCTCACCGCGTGATCGGACAGCAGCCGGGCAGCCTCGGCCCACTCGCCCGCCGCCTGCAGATGCCTGACGGCGTCCGCGACCTGAGCGTGCTCGACGTACCAGCGCGCGGCACGCAGGTGCAGCGCCGGGATCTGCTCGGGCAGCATGCGGCGAAGTTCCAGCCGGAGCAGCCCGCTGAACATCCGGTGGTAGCGGAACCAGCCGCGCTCGGGGTCGAGCGAGAGCACGAATGCGTTGGCGTCCTCCAGATCCAGCAGGAGCCGCTCCGAACCGGTGGCGCCCGTCAGCAGGTCGGCCAACTCGCCGTTGACCCGGTCCAGCAGGCAGGTGCGTAGCAGCATGTCCCGCACCTCGGGCGGCTGTCGGTCGAGCATCTCGGCCATCAGATACTCGACGACGGTCCGGTCGCTGCCGGAGAACTCGGCGATGAAGCGTTCCGGGTCCGGGCACCCGGCCAGGGACAGCACTGCCAGCCGGAGTCCGGCCGCCCACCCCTCGGTTCGCTCGTTCAGCATCGCGGCCACGGGTTCGGCAACCGCGATCCCGGCCGCGGCAAGAATGTCCCGAGTCTCGTCCACGCTGAATCGCAGCTGCTCCGCCCGGATCTCCGCCAACTCGCCTGCCAGGCGCAACCTGTGCAGCCGCAGCGGCACGTCGTGGCGCGTGGCCACGACCGCGTGGACGTCCTCGGGCAGGTGCGTCAGCAATTCGGCAAGCCGCTCAGCGGCCTCGGCGGAGCCGAGTTCGTGCAGGTCATCGATGATCAGGACAAAGCGATGGCTGGACGCCGAGATCTCGGCGAGCACATGGCTTACCATCGTGCCGGCACTTGCGCGAGGCGTGATCGTGGACGGACCGTCGTCGGCCCCGTTCGCCCGACGGATCGAGCTCAACAGCGCACTCCAGAACAACTGCGCGTCGAGCTGACCCGGCCGTACCGGCAGGTAGGCGACGCGACGGCCACGGGCCGGCCGAGCGGCCCACGCACGCAGCAGCGACGTCTTCCCGCTGCCGGCGGGCGCCGAGATGATCGTCACCCGCTTCTCGACCGCGCGCTCCAGCAGGTCGACCAGCGCGCTGCGGTCGATGAGGCCGACCTGGCCACGGACTGGCCCCACGGCAACCGGGTTTTCGGGCATCGCGGCATGTCCTCCAGACACGTGGCCAGCGTAACCGACAAAAATCGCCGCGGTGCGGCGATGATCTGTCACCTTCCCGGCAGTGACCTTGGATACGCACTTTTGAGCGACACGGGACCGGCAGACGGCGAGCCGGAACGCGATTGGAACGTGATCGCGCCGGGCCGGACGGGGATCACCGGAGTCCGGCGATGACCGATCCCCTGGCCAGCCGTGAGCTTGACATCGTTCGCGCGAGCGCGCAGGAGGAACCTACCTGGACAACGAGCAGATTGTCCGGAACGCGTACCAGGTCGCGGAGGATGTAGACGTCGAGGGCCGGCTCGCGGCATTCACCGAGGAGGGAACATTCACCGACGAGTCGATCGGCGTGACCTATCGGGGCCGGGACCGCGCGATCCCCGTGCAGAACTACGCGCGCGCATTCCCCGACATGCATCGTGAGCTCTAAAGGACCCGGTCATGCCGCCGGGAGGCGGACGGTGAACGTCGCTCCCTCGCCGGGGCGCCCGACGGCGTGGATGGTTCCGCCGTGGTCGGCCGCGATCTCGCGGGCGAGGGCCAGGCCGAGTCCGAAGCGGTGCGAGCCCTGGTGCCCGCTCTGGGCGAAGCGTTCGAAGATGCGTTCGCGGTCGACCGGATCGAAGCCGGTGCCGTCGTCAGAGATTTCGAGCTCGATGATGCCGCGCTCGCTGTGGCGCACAGTGACCTCGATCCGGCCAGTCGGTTCGGTGTGGCTGATGGCGTTGTCGATCAGCGTGGCGACCATGCGGCGCAGCGGGGACTCCGCTCCGCGCACGGTGGTCGGCGATTCGCGGGCCGATATGGCCGCCGCCTCCTGCACCGCTCCTGGTGGTGCCAGGCCCGGGTCGCCGGTCGCGTCCATCACGATCACTCGGGACCCGAGCCGGGGGCACTCGGCCTCGATCACCTCGGCCGCCAGCGCAGCGAGGTCGACCTCCTGGCGCCGGTCCGGATCGGACCGCAGCCCGGCCGAAATCAGCAGGTCCTCGACTACGTCGTTCAGCTCGCAGGCCGAGCGCACCAGGGTATGGAGTTCCTCGGTCAAACGCTCGGGCAGCTGGTCGTGCTTCCACCGCAGCAGCAGCTGGGCCCGGGTGTGCAGGCGGGTGAGCGGCGTGCGCAACTCATGACTGGCGTCGGCGACGAAGCGGCGCTGTCGGGCATACGCGTCTGCGAGCGGGGCGATCGAGCGGCGGGCGAGCTCGGCGGCGAGGATCGCGGCCGCACCCACGCCGATCAGTCCGACCAGGAGCAGGGCGCGTACGAGGTGATCGAGATCAGCCTGCAGATACCAGGTGTCGAGCACGGCCTGCCGGACGACGCCGCCCTGCCGCTCGGTCACCACGTCGTACTGCGTCCCGCTGATGGTGACGCTCGTCTGCTGCGGCGTAGTGCCGACGCGGGCGTCGGCGACGGCGGAGGCCAGCGGGAACCCGGCCGGGGACTGCTGCGGGTGCTGGACGTTTCCCTTGTCGACCACGAACAGCCACAGGCACGGGGTGGCGGCGGCCGGATTGCCGTAGGCGAGGGCGTAGTTGAGCTGTTGCTCGGCCTGCGTGTGCTGCTCGGCCAGGACCACGCGGTACGTGCCGAAGCCGAGGAGCGCCAGCGCGACCAGGAACCCCGCCGCGATCCGGGCCGCGAGCACGGCCGCCGCCCGCGCGAGCATGCGCCGCTCGGGAGTGGGCTTGCCGCGCCGAAGCATCACAATGGGCCTATCCGGTATCCGAGTCCGTATACGGTCTGCACGATCTGACGGCCGAGCTTACGGCGCAGGTAGTAGACGTAGGTGTCGACGACGGAGTCCGCCGCCGTGTCCGGGAACACCTGGGCGCGCAGCTGCGGGCGCGAGTGGACGGCGCGGGGGCGCGCGGCCAGGGTGCGCAGGAGGTCGAATTCGCGCTGGGAGAGCTGGACCCTGGTGCCGTTCGGAAGCGAGACGTCGCGGGTGTCGCGATCCAGGAATCCCTCGCCGAGAGGTAGCAGGTCGACCTGGTCGCCGAACCTGCGGTCCAGCGCCCGGATCCGGGCCAGCAGCTCGTCGAAGTCGAAGGGCTTGGTGAGGTAGTCGTCGGCGCCGGCGTCGAGGCCGCGCACCCGCTCCGCGTGGCTGCCGAGCGCGGTCAGGATCAGCACCCGGGCGGTGACCGCGCGGCGGCGGAGCTTGCCGAGCAATTCGAGCCCGTCCATGCCGGGCAGCCGCCGGTCGATCACCATGACCCGGTAGGCACGGCCCAGGCCGAGGTGCAGGCCCTGCTGGGCGTCGTGGGCGAGGTCGACCTCGTAGCCCTCGTCCGTGATCAGGGCGGCGAGCAGCGCGGCGAGCTCGGTATCGTCCTCGACGATGAGCAGCCTGGGTCTCTTCGCGATCTCCGGGGCCATCGGGCCGCATTATGGCACATCCTTCGCAGGGCACTGTCTCAGCATCAGCCCGAGGCCGGGGCGAGTTCGGGCTCGGGATCCGGGGTCTGCGGCTCGGGCGCGATCGGCATCCGCCGGTCCAGCACGGTCAGTGCCGGGGACGCCATCAAGGTAGTGACCAGGGCGACCAGTACGAGCGCGGTGAACAGCGCGCTGTTGACGATTCCCGCCTGCAGTCCGACGTTGAGCGCGATCAGCTGCATCAGGCCGCGCGCGTTCATCAGCGCCCCGAGGCGGATCGCTGTGGCCTGGCCCTGGCCGGCCCAGCGCGCCGCGAGCCAGCAGGCCCCGAACTTCCCGATCACCGCGACGATGACGGCGAGCAGGGAGAAGACCAGCAGGGGCCGGTTCGCCAGCAGCCCGAAGCGCGTGTTCAGACCGGAGTAGACGAAGAACATCGGCAGGAAGATGATCCGGTTGCTGGTGCTGATGGTGGTCACGGCGCGTTCCGCGGCCGGGCTGCGCGGCATCGCCATGCCGAGGCAGAAGGCGCCGAAGACCGAGTAGAGCCCGATCTCGTCGGTGAACCAGGCCGCTGCGAACAGTGCCGCGGCCACGATCAGCACCTGGGTATCGCTCGCCGTTCCGCCGGTGCCCAGGGCCCTGGCCAGCAGCGGCCGCGCAATGTAGACGACGAGCAGCGCGAAGAGCACGGCTCCGCCGACGGCGAGCAGGATCGGCTTGGGCTTGCCGGTGGCGGCGGCGAGCACCCCGGCCAGCAGGCACCAGGCGACCACGTCGTCGATGGCGCCGCTGGCCAGGGCGAGGGAGCCGTAGCGGGTCCCGGCCAGGCCCCTCTCGGTGATGATGCGGGCGAGCATCGGGAAGGCGGTGATCGCCAGAGCGACGGCGACGAAGGAGGCTGTCACCCCTGGCGCGACGCCCGGGACGAAGATGCCGACCCGGCCGTGCGCGCCGAGCGTGAGCAGCGCGCCCAGGGCGAGCGGCGCGAGGATGCCCGCCGTGGACACGGCCGCGGCCGTGCGCGCGATGGCCCGATTCAGGTGTGATCGGAACTCGTGGCCGGCCTGGAACATGAAGGCCACCAGGCCGATCTGCCCGGCGACGTAGAGCACCGGCTTGAGGGCGGGCGGGAACAGCTCGTTCTCGAGCCTCGGAGAGACGGCGCCGAGCAGGGACGGGCCAAGGAGCACGCCCGCGACCATCTCGGCGACCACGGGCGGCTGGCCGAGGCGTGCGAAGGCCCACGCGGCCAGCCGGCAGAACAGCAGGATCGCGACGACGGCGATGAAAAAGCGCGGGGCGAGTGCGGTGGCGCTCACTGCTCGGCCTCCTGGGCGGCGAAGTAGGAGCGGCACAGCTGAAGACGGCGCGCGTCCCAGACCATGTACGTGCCGAGGACGAGTTGGACGAGGCTGCGCCACACGTCCTCCCACCGGTCGCGCAGCCGCAGCATCGCCAGGCGCGCGGTTGGCCGACGCGGCACCGGGCGCTGCGCGTCGATCGGCGTCAGCAGGCACGGCCCGCGGTTCGGCAGCGAGCGGGTGTGTCCCGCCGAGGTGGTGAGCGCGTAGCGGCGCAGCACCTCGGCCGCCGCGACACGCATCGTCAGCGGCGCGATGCCGCGCGCCGGGCAGGGCCGGTTCGCGCTGATGCCGAACGGGATGTGGTGCAGGTGCTCGGGGTGTTCGCGCAGCCAGCGGTCGGGATCGAACTCGGCCGCGTCGGGGCTGCCGGAGTGGTGGTAGGCCGGATAGTTGAACAGCAGCACGGATCCGGACGGGATCGCCGCCTCGCCGAGCGCGATGTCCGCCGTAGTGATCCGGTGCGCGACGCCGAAGAGCGGGTAGACGCGCAGCGTCTCGTCGATCACGCGGTCGAGCTGCGCGGCGCCTTGTGTGCCCTCGCCGGTGAGGCCGTCGCGGAGCTGTTGTTGCAGCCCGGGCCTGGCGGCGATCGCGAGCAGCAGGTGCGCCATGGCCTCGGACATCTGCACCACGGCGGTATTGAAGTACGTGCCCTGAAGGTAGAAGGCCTGCTCCTGCTCGGTGAGCGTGGCCGGCAGGCCGTGGGGCACCGCGCCTGAGGCTATCTTGCCGCGCAGGTAACGGGTGAGCCGATCACGCCTCGACATGTGCCGCAGCCGGGTGCATTTCAGTGCGCTGACGACGTCGTCGGCGTTCGCGACGATCATGTCGCGGACATGCGGCGGGCACGGCTCGTCGAAGACCACCTCGTAGTAGATCGAGGCCCACACCGGCATCATCGCGTCGCGCAGCCGCACCCGACGGGCCTTGCCCGCCCGATCCGCCGCGCCGAGCCGGCCCAGCTGCTGCGCCGCGCAGCGGGTGACGAGTTCGTCCCACTCGTCCTTGCGCAGTCGGGCGATCGTGCGCCGCGTGGTGCGAGCGACGTCGTCGTATCGGGGTCCGGGCTCCAGGTGCTCCTGGTGAACCTGCGGTCCGGGCGCGAGCCAGTACCAGAAAAGGTCCGACAGGGCCGCGCCCCGGCTGCGGCCGTTGGCCGCGGGGTCGGCGTAGATGCGCTTGAAGTCGTCGGTCCCGACCAGCTTGCCCGGCACCGGGATGCCCTCATCGCCGTTGACGAGGGCGAAGATGCGGACGCGAAGTGCGACGACGAGGTCCGGCAGCCAGTACGGAAGGCTGGCCGCCACGACGGCGAGCAGCAGCGCTGCGCCGCACCAGCTCCATGCGGCGGCGCTCATCGGCGACCTCCCGCGGCCGGCCGCACCAGGTCGGGTGTGAGGTCCGTCAGGGCGCGCGCGCCGCACAGCGCGACGGTGTGGTCAAGCTCATCGCGCAGAAGTTCCAGGACGCGCGCGGCGCCCTGCTCCCCCGCCGCCGCGAGCCCCCAGACGATCGGGCGGCCCACGCCCACCGCGACAGCACCCAGAGCCAGCGCCTTGACGATGTCGGTGCCGCGCCGCACGCCGCCGTCGAGCAGCACCGGGATGTCGCCGCCGACCGCCGCGACGAACTCGGGGAGCAGGTCGATGGTCGCGGGCACGGTGTCGAGCTGGCGGCCGCCGTGATTCGACAGCAGCAGGCCATTGACACCGTGCTCCAGGGCGATCCGCGCGTCCTCGGGATGCAGGACGCCCTTGAGCAGAATCGGAAGCTCGGTGTGATCGCGCAGCCAGTCGACGTGGTCCCACGACAGCTCGGGCGACATGGCGATCTGCCGCACGTGCCCGGGCTCGTCCCCGCGCAGGTTGCGCAGATTCTCGCACGCCATCCCGGCCGGCAGGTCGTGGAAGCGGTTGCGGCGGTTGCGCTCGTTGGCGCCGAGGACCGGCGAGTCGACCGTCACCACGAGCGCCGTGCACCCGGCGGCCGACGCGCGCCCGACGAGCGCCGCGGTGTCCTCGAGATCGGGCTGAAGATACAGCTGGAACCACAGGGCCGGGTCTCGGTCGGGTGCGGCGGCGCGCGCCGCGGCGGCCACCTCGCCGACCGCGACGGTGCTCGCCATGCTCGCGATCATGATCGTGTCCGCGCGGGCGGCGGCGCGCGCGGTGGCGAGTTCTCCCTCTTCGCACACCAGCCGGTGGAACGCGGTCGGCGAGATCAGCACGGGCATCGAGGATCGGGCGCCGAAAAGCTCGACAGACAGGTCCCGGCGCGCGCTGCCGCGCAGCACGCGCGGCAGAAGGCTGAGTCGGGCGAAGCCGTCCTCGTTGGCCCGCACGGTGACCTCGTCGCGCGAGCCGCCGGCCACGTAGTCGTAGTAGACCGGGTCCATGCTCGTACGCGCGGCGTGCTCGAAGTCTCGCACGGTCAGCAGATCCTCGAGCGCCGACACGATCGTGCCGTTCGCCGCGTCCGTGGAGGAGGTAGCGGCGTGGGTGGTGGGCGCGGTCACAGCGTCACCGCCTTCTCGAAGAAGGCCACGAGCGGCGCGCGATGCGAGGCCTCGCCGTTCCAGTGGTTCTCCAAGTTCTCCGCGAGGTGGTGCTCGGCCAGCTTTATTCCGTCCCGATGCACGCGCACGACGGGGTGGAGATACGCCGCGTCGTGGGCCGCAGCCGCGTCATCCTGGGCGGTGCGCTTCACGGTGACGTCCAAGGGGTCGACCTTGTCATGGTCGGGTCCGTATTCCAGAGTCACCGCGATCAGCAGCCCGTCGGTGGCCAAGCCGGTGCCCGGCTCGGCGAGTCGGCCGTCGAGCGCGTAGGCGACCGGCACCTCTTCGAGGTACTGGGCTTCGCCGCCGGCCGGCAGGAGGATCACGTCGGCCATCACGCTGAACTGCTGCCACAGCGCCGAACTCCGGTTGACCCGCTCGATCACGGCGTCGGCCAGCGATCCCGGTGAGGCGGGCAGCATCCGGTGCGGCCACGCACGGCCGTTGCCGCGCTGGTCGAGGATCCGACTGAGGGCCCTGACGGTGTACCGGAAGCCGTGGATGAAGCCCGTGGTCGCCTTCTTGAAGTCGCGCTGCTGCATCAGTGTCCCGGCGAAGTAGAGCCCGGGCACGTTCACCGACTCGTAGGCCGAGGTGAGCTCGGCGAACCGGTCCTTGATGACGAGCGACGGCGTGCAGTCCTCGGCGAACGGGGCCGCGTCCAGCCGGAACCCGGTGCAGCACAGGACCCGGTCGTAATACAGCGCTTTGACGACCTCGTCGGCACGGACGAACGAGAAGCGCACGAGGTAGCCGCCGCCGGGTTGCGGGGTGATGTCGAGCACGGTGCCGTCGAGGATCGCGTTCTGGGATTTGAGTTGGTAGGTGTCGAGGAAGTTGTTGTTGACCGCGCGCAGGTGGCCGACGTAGTGGGTCTTCCAGGCAAGCCTCAGCCCGTCCGGGCCGGCGACGTGGATGACCGCGGCCTGCTCGATGAGGTTGTCCGCGGTCTCGAACGCCGAGTTTCCCTTGCCGAGGATCAGGACCCGCTGATCGGTGAAGTCGGCCGGGTCGACGGGCATCGTCGCGTACTGCTCGGCGTGCTCGATCCCGGGAATCGGCGGGATGTAGGACGCTGACAGGCCGGCGGCGACGATCACAACTTCGGCGCGGCGCACGCTCCCGTCCTCGGCCGTCACGACGAACTCGCCGTCCGGCTCGGGCCGCTCGATCCGCACGACGCGCGAGTTGTAGTCGATGCGCAGGTCGCAGGCCCTGGCGTAGTCGGCGAGGTAGCGGCGCAGCTCATCCGCCGGCGGGAAATAGCGCTCGGTGTAGTGGGTGAACAGCAGCTTCGGGTCGCCGGAGAGGATCGAGTTCCAGTCCATCCGGAGGTTGAGTTCCGGATCGTGCGTGCCCGTGTGTGGCTTGTTGATCGATATCAGGGTGCGGTGGCGCGGGAACGTGGCGAAGAACGCGCCCGGCGCGTCTGCCGCCTCCAACACCGAGTAGCGATGGCCGGCTTCGTGCAGGTGCCGGGCGAGCTGGAGGCCGGCGGGACCGGCTCCGATGACGAGGTGGGTGTAGGCGGTTTCGTCGACGACCGTTGTGGGTGCGGTCACGATGCCCTCCGGTATGTTCCGTGGCTCGGGTGGGTCCCCCGCTGCGGCCAAGCATGACTCGCGAAGTTCAGAGGATTCTCAGAAGTAGATGGACGCAGGCGCTGGCGGCGCATGCAGCGCCGCAGGCGCGCGTAGCAGGGGAAGGCGGCGAACTTGCCCCATGTGTGGGTTCCTCCGCCGTGCTCGTGCGGACAATGGCAAGCTCCCGGCTAGCCGGGTGATCGGTCATCACCGGATTCCGGTAATTCCGGCCCGGCCCGGCCCGGCGCGATCGCGTTCCAGTTCGCGTTCCGGCTCGCAGTCCTACCTGTCCCGTGTCGGTCAAAAGCGCGTATCCAAGATCACCGACGCGCAGAGTGACACATCGTCGCCGGACCACGGCTATTTTTGGGGGTTACGCCGACCAGGCGTCTGGCTGGAGGACATGCCGCGATGACACACGCGGCCGTCAACGGCCCTTGCGGAGTTCGAGCTCGCCGGCCAGGTTGCGAATCTGCAGCTCGTTGTCATGTGGTCACCCGGTCGCCTGCCGCGTGGTTGGTGAACGCGTGGTTCGTCGAGCCGGTGACGGATTTGAGCGGGTGGTTGGTCGCGCTGAAGGTGATGGTGTCAGTGGCCGTGCCGTTTCCGGTGTAGTTGCCGTCGGCGTCGTAGGTGTAGCTGGTCTAGCGCCCGTGGAAGCCGCGGACCGAGCGACGCAAGATCGTGCGATCGGCTTCGCGATCGGCGACGGCGAGAGTTTGAGTACCGTGATGATCTACAGCGGTGAGCCAAGCGCCCGGCTCAGCGCGACGGGCGGACGCGTTCGTCAGGACAACGAGCAGATTGTCCGGAACGCGTACCAGGTCGCGGAGGATGTAGACGTCGAGGGCCGGCTCGCGGCATTCACCGAGGACGGAACATTCGCCGACGAGCAATGGTGGCGGGGCGGAGATCCAGGATCTGCGCACCAGCACGCTCTGGTCGGCGCAGGAGCCGGGGAACGCCGCCAGGCTAGTCGATTTCGGCATGCACTCACTGGTCACCGCTCCGCTGCTGGTGCGGGGCGCGTCGCTGGGCCGGGTCGATTTCTGGCGGGCGGACGGGAGCACGCCGTTCGACAAGGAGGCTTTCGCCGACGCCGCAGAACTGAGTGAGATCGCAGGTCAGATGGGTCCATCACCCACCTGGCCGCTTTTCTTCCCCGCGGGCGTCGCGGTTCGACGAAACCAGGCTATTTTAGGTTAAAAGGATCAAGGCAAGGTTCACGGCTCACAACGAGGTGACCTGCAATGAGCGTCGCGTTGAACGTCGCGTTCGTGGCTTCGGCCTACCCTCCGCTCGCCCTCGGTTTCTTCGGGCTGGGCACGGGCTATCTAATCTACGGGCCGCAAGAACTGGCCGGATGGCCGAAGCGAGATGAACGGGTAGACCGGGCCACCGGGGTCTGGGGCATCTGGATGCCCGGCTTCTGTCAGTTCCTGACCGGGGTGATCCTGTTCGTCGGGTTGACCTGGCTGCAGGTGTTCACCGGCTCACCGCCGCTCTACATGGCGGCTCTCGCGTTCTCCGCGTACGGCATCCACTGGTTCGCGATCGGCTGGAACCGCTACAAGGGCCACGACCCCCGGCCGAACGCGGGCATGTGCGTGGCGTACATGGTCATCTCGGCGATGGGCGCCACTGTGTTTCTCAAGGTCGGCGACTGGCCGGTCGGACTGCTGTTCCTCGGCCTGTTCGCGATCTACTTCTTCGACTTCTTCGCCTCGATCGGGCTCAAGATCGGCGAAAGGCTGCTCGGACTGTTCCACCTGGCGACCGGCGCCTGGCTGATGTACCTGTCGTACGCGGTCACCGTGGACTTCGCCCTCGGCTACCACTGGCGCGTATAAGAAACCGCGAGAAGAGCGTCTATAAACGGCATTGGGGGGGATGGTTGGGCGCGGCCGGCTCAGCCCATCATGCCGAAATCCGTTCCGCGCGCCAGCGTATTCCGATCTTCGTCAGAGAACTGATATCCACAGAGAATGCCAGGCACCCCTTGAAATGAAAGGACGACTCAGCGGTTCACCGCGGCCCCGGCCATGCCCACCCGTCCCGGCGGCCCGCCCGACGCCGTGGCCTGATGTCTGGTGCGAGACGACAAAGACAGCGATGCCTTATAAGCGCTCCCAGCGTGAACGCCATGCTGCCCTACGTCTGACCAGATCGTGACTCAACAGCAACGTCCGCCTGGTCATCCGCAGGGCCCGCGGCTTCCACTCCGCCGAAGCAGCCCTCGGCCTCGTCATGCTCACCTGCGGACCGATCAGCCTCTACCTACCCTGGGAACAGAGACCTGAGTAATCCACACTCATGCCGGGAGCGCCAGTTCATTCCGATCTGGGTGGGTCCGCAGGCGTCGTGTACGCAGCTGACCGGCACGACGGTGATCGATCCGGCTGACGCGGCGGCGGAGGGCACGGCCGAAGCGGCCGGCGCGGTCGCGGCGGCCCAGGAGTTCGGCTACGGCAAGGGAACGCCGATCTATTACGACATTGAGAGCTACAACAACTCCATCACGTCGTGCAGTCAGGCGGTCCTGACGTTCCTCGGCGCCTGGACGGCAGGCCTGCACGCGGCCGGCTACCTGTCCGGCGTCTACTCGAGCGCGTCGACCGGAATCGCGGACCTCGTGTCCCAGTACTCGAACAGCGGCTACCAGAGCCCGGACGACATGTGGGCCGCGGACTGGAACGGCAACCCGGTGGTGGGCAACCCCCCACCTGCCCGCCGCTGACCGGCCGGGCGCGACACTGCACCAGTACTACGGAAGCCACAACGAGACCTGGGGCGGAGACACCCTCAACGTCGACAGCAACATCGTCGATGGCGCGGTGGCCGGATATCCGGATGCGACGGTCAGCGGGCAGCCCACGGTGACCGCCGAGCCCGCCGCGGTGTCGGTGGCGGCGGGGAGCGGCGGCAGCACGCAGCTGCAGATCCAGAGCAGCCAGCCGGCCTCGGTCGTGCAGTGGCAGGCCGACCCGCCCGCCGGGGTCACGGTCTCGCCGCGGTCGGGCATCGCCGTGATCGCCGGAGGCGGTCAGATCTCGATCTCGCTCGAGGTCTCCGGCACCGCGACCCTGGCATCCGGGCGGTACGACGTGCCTATCACGGCATCCGCGAACGGGCAGCAGGTGGCGGAGACGTTCCTCCTGGTGACCAGCGGTTCCGCGGTGCCGTCCGCGATCGTGCTCTACGCGTTCGGCTTCTCCGGGGTACCGCTGACGAGCGCCGCCTCAGGCGTCTACGAAGCAGCCGACGGGTCGAGCGACGCGGCGGTCCAGGCGGAATCCGAGCAGTTCGCGCAGTACGCGCTGGCCGGTACGATCCCGAACGAGAGCGCCGCCCAGCCGCTCGGCGAGATCAACCCGGCGAACACCTGCCTCGGCTCTCCCGACGTGCCGGTGCAGTAGCAAAGCCGCGCAGGGTGAGTAGGTAAGTAGCAGCAGTCACGAGTTCGGCGCACATTCCGTGGCCGGTCCGGCTCCAGCCGGGCCGGCCACGGGTGCGTAGTGACGCGCCAAGCCGGGTCGGCGCTGCGATGGATCAGTGCGTACCCAGCGGGTTGAGCAGCGCGAAGCGCCAGCCGCCGTCGGCTTCGAGCCGGGCTATGTTGGCGGTGGTTCCGCTTCCGGTGACGCGCTCGCCGCCGGGAGCGTCGATCTCCATGGTCCAGTCGGTGACGAGCAGGGCCGTCTGTGCTCCGGTGATCGTGTGGCGGGGCAGGTTCGTCAGCTTGCCGTGAGCGGCAACGGTGCCGCCGATCTCCGCACGCAGCTGGTCGATGCCGGCGATGCGGACGCCTTCCACCGTGCGCATGGCGGCGCCGTCGGAAAACAGCGCGAGCACGGCATCGACGTCGCCGGCGTTCAGGGCGTCCTGGAACAGGATCGGCAGCTGCTCGGGGCTGGTGATGATGGCGGGTGCGGGTGCGGACATGGCTGTGAGCCCTTCCTCTAGCCGGTGATGAAAAGCGGTGGTGAGAGCCGGCCGCTTTGGCCGTGACTCCACGATGCCGCGGCGACCGTTGCAGGGACGAGGTAGAGTTCGGACCCGAGATGGTCGAAATTGGACAGCGCGATGTCATCGACATCGCCTACGGCAATCCGGACCGGCGGCACGCCGGGGTCGAGGTGCTGACCTTCGATGCGCTGAAGCGCCGGTTGAAGAGCTCAGTCGCCCGGTTTCCCAGTCGTTTGGACTTCCACCAGGTGATGCTCGTGCGCGGCGGAGCGGGAACGGCGATGGTCGATTTCATCACCCACCCGTGCGCTCGCGGCACACTGCTCCACGTTCGGCCGGGTCAGGTGCAGCGGTTGCCCTACGGCGCGGATGGTCGGCCCGCCGCCCTTGACGCCGTGCTGGTCCTGTTCACCGGCGACTTCCCGCCACCACTGCCGCAGACGGACGCAGTCCGCGACGGCTGCCTGGGCCCGGTCGCCTGGCGCCTGCCGCACGACGAGTTCGAAGCCCTGGATCGTGCCGTCACCGAACTGGACGCCGAGTATCGGACGCTCCTCGGCGAACACCGCGACGTCGAACTGACCGGGGCGCTGCTTCGCCAACTCGTCGCAGCGCTCCTGATCCGCATGGCGCGCCTGGCCGATCCCGCCCGATCGGCGCTCGTCGGCCCCGGCGCCGAGGCGTACCTCGCCTTCCGCCGCGAACTGGAGCGGTCCTTCGCCGGCACGCGCTCCGTGGAGGACTACGCCGCGCGTCTCGGCTACTCTCCTCGTACACTGACTCGCGCGTGTCTGGCGGCCACGGGGCGAAGCGCCAAGCAAATCGCCGACGCTCGCGTCGCCCTGCAGGCTCAACGGCTCCTCGCCCACACCGACATGCCCGTGGCTTCCATCGCCGGCGCACTCGGCTTCTCCGAGGCCACCAACTTCGGCAAGTTCTTCGCCCGCGAGACCGGGCGGACCCCCGGCGACTTCCGCCGCGGCCAGTGGGCCTTCGACAGCCCTCTTCCATGAGAGAAGCAGATCGCCGATCGCCTGCGACCGGACGAGCCGGGCGCAGGCGATCGGCGATTGTTCCAGGCCTGGTATTCGAAGCCGGAGTTCAGGCCTGGTGTTCAGATATTCGGACTCTGGCTCAGCCCGCGGGCTTCTCGTCGTGCCCGCCGAACTGCTTGCGCATCGCGCAGACCCACAACTTGAGGTGTCAGATGACGGGAACGGAGGGAGGTTCGAGCAGCGTGCGGTCGCCGTCGACGCCGAGGCTCAGCGCGGCCGCGACGTCCTCGTGCGGGGTTCCCAGCCGTACCGCGCTGACCTCGTCCAGGTGTTGATAGTGCTGGTCGCCGAGTTCAAGGTGGAGAGACTCAAGGTATTGCTCCAGGTGTGTCAGGGTGCGGGGGCCGACGATCGGGATCAACGCCGTCTGCGCGAGTGCGGCCCGGCGGCGCAGCCAGGCGAGGGAGACCTGGACTGCGCTGGCGCCGAGCTCGTCGGCGATCGCCAGGACGGCGTCAACGACGGCGGTGCGCTGTGCGGTGGCCTCGATGGCGTCGCCGCGGGCACTGAGCCGGCCCTGTCCGCCCTGTCGGTACTTGCCGGTGAGCAGTCCTCCGGCCAGCGGGGAGTACAGGACCACGCCCAGACCGTGGGCCTGCGCCATGGGCAGCAGTTCCCGCTCGGCGGATCGTTCGGCCAGGCTGTATTCGGTCTGGATGCCGACCAGCGGGGCCAGGGCGCGCAGGTCCGCCCGGGCCGCAGCGCCGGCGACCCGCCAGGCCGGGAAGTTGGAGAGTCCGCCGTGCAGGATCTTGCCGGAGCGGATCAGGTCGTCGAACCCGGCCAGGATCTCCTCGATCGGGGTGGTTGCGTCGGGGAAATGCGGCATGAAGACGTCGACGTAGTCGGTGTCCAGGCGGCGCAGACTCGCCTCCAGGGAACGGACCATGATCTTGCGGCCGTTACCGGTGGTGCCGGGGCGGGGCTGGGCCTGCCGTGTCCCGCTGTACTTGGTGATCACCACGAAGTCGTCCCGCTGGCCACCGAGCAGCCCGCCGAGCACGGTTTCGGCCTGTCCGTCCTGGTAGAGGTTGGACGTGTCGAACGTGGTGCCGCCGGCGGCGACGAAGGCCTCGAAGATCTGCCGCGAGCCCTCGGGACCGGCACCGGCGTCCGATGTGGCGAAGTTCGCCGTCCCCAGTGCGTACTCCGACACTCGCAGTCCGGTCAGTCGGCCGAAGGTCTGGTAACGCATGGCGGCTCCTGAAAGTTGGTGTTGCGAGGTAGACTCCACGACAGTATCAAGAAAATCGAGGGGTCACTCTTTTTATGCCCAAGGTCAGTCAAGCGCACCTCGACGCCCGCCGTCAGCAGATCGTGGACGCCGCCCGCACCCGGTTCGCCAGCCACGGCTTCGCCCACACGTCCATGGCCGACATCGTCACCGAGTCCGGGCTCTCCAACGGAGCCATCTACCGGTACTTCATCAGCAAGGACGAGATCGTCGTCGCCGTCTGCGAGCAGGCGGGCGAAGCCCTGCCGCAGGCGCTCACCGTCGAGACCGTCGACGGTTTCCTCGAACACGTGCGCGCCCTGGCGCGCGAGACGGGCCACGCTCGGCTGGTAGCCCAGATCTACGCCGAAGCAGCCGTGTCACCGCCGCTGGCGGCCGTCGTCCAACAACAGCTCGCCGCCATGCGGGCCGCGGTCGCCGAGTTGGTACCCGACCACCGGCGCCGGGATGCCGAACAGATCGCCGAAGCATTCGTGGCCCTGTGCAGCAGCTACAGCCAGCAGCTAGCGATCCGCGGCGACTTAGACCCCGCGCCCTTCACCGC
>NZ_DASZKT010000003.1:0-19538 GCF_035552695.1 Actinospica sp. | reverse complement strand
ACCCGGGTTGAGCAGGAACGTGATCGGCGCACCGACCGAGAACCAGATCCGGCCCCCCGCGATCTGCGGAATCGTGATCGACGTCGTCGAACCCGGCCCACCCAACGCGATCGCACAGTTCGCCCCCAACCCCGCACCCGGGCCGCTCGGCGAGGCGGGGTAGTACACCGTGTGGCCATCGGACTCCAACAGCATCAGCGCGTTGCCGTTGTCCACGGCCAACCCCGTCACATACGCGTACACCGCGCCCGACGACGTCGTGTTCTGAATATCGACCCGCAACGACGCCGGCGACGCCGACGCACCCGAGAGCAACGACCCACCCCCGACCCCCAACGCCGAACCACCGACCACCACGGCCGACGCCGACAACAACTTCCTACGACTAATCATGGGTGTGGGTTCCCCTTTGTTCCGTAAACGTTTCCGAGACCAAGCTGGCTCAGAGTATGGAAACGTCCAGGCCCGTCCGTCAATAAAGCGAACCTTAAGAGCGGCCGAGTGGACTGACCGTCACGACCGTCACGACCGTCAGTGAGTTGGCGGGGGCGGTGTAGCGACGACGTGATCTCGTCCGGGGTGCTGAGCGTGTTACCGGCCGAGGTCGTGGCTCTGTGGCCTCGCAAGGGGAATATCAACGTTCACCCAGGCGGCGTCAAGCCGATCATCGGGGAGCGGTTGACAACGCCCACAGTAGCCCGGGAGTGCCGCGGGTACGCCCGTTCGGCCCCCTCGTATCGGCGCCGCTTCCCGCGCGAGCGACCGAGATTGAATATGCTTCATATTATGACAATGCAGACATATGCGGCCGACGCATGACGCCGGCCTTCGCGCGTCTGCCGGTGCTCGCGATCGCGGGGGCGACCGGGGCGGTGCTCCTCGCGGTGAGCGGCCGCTTCGGGTACTTCGGCGATGAGCTCTACTTCCTCGCGTCCGGAAGATACCACCCGGCCTGGGGCTACGCGGACAACCCGTGGCTGCTCCCGCTGCTGGCCAGGCTCTTCGACCTGATGTCGCCCGGCTCGGTGGTCGGCCTTCGGCTGCTGCCCATGGTGCTGACGGTCCTCGGCGTGGTGCTCACCGCGCTGATCGCCCGTGAGTTCGGCGGCGGGGCGCGCGCGCAGACGATCGCCGCGGCGGCGTTCGCGATCTCGCCGCAGCTGCTCGGGACCGGCCATCTGCTGATGACGTGCACGGTCGACCCGTTCTGCTGGGTGCTCGTCAGTTGGCTTGTGGCGCGCTGGGTGCGCACCCGCGACGACTGGCTTCTGCTGTACGCCGGGCTTACCACGGCGATCGCGATGCAGGCCAAGTTCCTGATCATCGCGTTCTGGTTCGGGCTGGTCATCGGCCTGCTCGTCTCCGGCCCGCGCGAGATCTTCCGCCGTCCGCTGCTCTGGGCGGGCGCCGCGGTCACCCCGCTGGTCAGCGTGCCGACCATCCTGTGGCAGGCGCATCACGGCTGGGCGTACCGCGCCATGCCCGGCGTCATCGCCGGGCAGGTCGACCAGGCGTGGGGCGGCCGGTCGGCGATCCTGCCGATGGCGGTGCTGACGGCGGGTCTGTTCGTCGGAGCCTTCCTGCTCTTTCACGGCTGCTACTGCCTGCTGCGCGCCCCGGAGCTGCGGGACTACCGTTTCTTCGGCTGGGCGTGCATCGTCGTCACCATCGTGATCGTGGCCTCAGCCGGCCGCTACTACTACCTGTCAGGCCTGTACGCGGTGCTGTTCGCAGCCTCGGGGACGCGCATCGAACGCCGGATGCCCGCGCGCTGGTGGCGCTGGGTGCCCACGTGGCCCGCGTTCGCGGTGTCCGCGCTGCTGGCGGTGTATATCGCGCTGCCGATCCGTCCGCTCGACGCGTTCACCGGCTCGGCTCTGGTGGACTTCCTGCCCGTCAGCAGCATCGGCTGGCCGCAGTTGGCGCACACCGCGGCCACCGCCTACGACCAGCTGCCCGCGGAGACGCGCGCGCACACTGTCGTGATGGGGGACACGTACTGGCAGGCCAGCGCGCTGGACGTCTACGGCCGCGCCGACGGGATCCCGCGAGCGTACGGGCCCGAACGCGGCTACTGGTACATGGGTACGCCGCCCGCGAGCACCCGTCAGGTTCTGTACGTCGGCGGGACCGGCGGCTCGATCGGCAGATTCTTCGACTCGGTGCGCCAGGTCGGCACCGTCCGGCTCGCCCACGTCGACGCCGAGGCCGCGAACCAGGGCGTGCCGATCTGGCTCTGCGCCGGCCCGCGCGACTCCTGGCCGCGGCTGTGGAACCAGATGTACCAACCCTGAGTGCCGCGTTGCCCCGTTCGGACGCTCCGGGTCGCCGGTGACGGGTCGTCAGCCGATCCTGGATGGACTTGCCGGGGAACACGCCTGAAGTGGAGTGAGACCAAGCGATGCGCATCAATGCAGTACGAAGCCCGATCCTCGTCTTCGCCGCGCTGACCGCGGTGTTCGTGCCCCTGATGACCTCGTCCCACGCGGCGCTGGGTCTCGGCGTGCGCGACTCCGCCTCGCCCTCCGCCTCCGACTCGGCCTCGCCCGTGCCCGCGTCCTCCGCCCAGCCCGCTCCCGTCCGGCAGCGGCCGAAGCCGGCGCCGACTCCCAAGCCGGCGCCGAAGCCGACGCCGACCGGCAGCGGGAAGGCAGGTCACGCTCCCTCGATCGCCGCGCAGGGCGCGTTCTACCGCTCGGTGCTCGACCTGCGCCCGGACATGCCCGGAATAAGCGCTCAGCAGTACTACTACATCGGTCAGGCCTTCTGCACGAGCGCCGACCTCGGCGACGACGAGCTCGGCCAGATCCAGCAGGCCTATGCCATGCCCGCCAACTCGCTGGCATACGACAGCTCGATGGCCGACATGATCCTGCAGACCGCGCCGATGGAGTTCGTGCAGGAGAACCAGGTCGCCTTCGGCTTCGACGGCAGCGAGATCGACACCTCGACCCTCAACGCGTTCCGCAAGAAGCTCTGCGTGAACCACCCGCTCTGGCGGGCCTACGCGCGCTTCGTGCGCACGCAGCTCGAGACGCTCGGCCCCTGGGGGACCGACCCGTCCTTCGCCGGGGATCCGAACCAGACGTCGCAGATGTGGAACGACGACCTGTCCGCCTGGGAGTCCGCGCTCGGACCCTGGCTTCCGCAGCGGATGCAAGCGTCCTGATCGCACGCTCCGGACGGCTCCGAACGGCCCGTCCGCCGCGCAACGGACACCGTGTCAGGCCCTATTCGCAGCCGTACATGACCCATTCGGATCTCCAGAACGCGCGCCGGAATGCCGATATGACTTTTAGTTGAGAGGTGAAGCTGAAAATCACTCCCGACTTCATCCTCGCCGAACGTGTGCCAACAGCCTGATCCCGTCCCGTCCGCCCACCTCCTGGAGCCAGCATGCAGCAGCACCGATCCATGCCCGCCCCGGACCTCGCCGCCGCGCAGTCGCTGCCCGGGCTGCTCCGCGACCTGGCCGCGCGGCACGCGCACCAGCGGGCGTTCACGTTCGTGGACTACCCGGACCTGCGCTCCGACGGCCGGTCCCACACGCTGACCTGGGCTCAGCTGCATGACCGCGCCCGTGCGGTGGCCGCGCAGGTGCGCGCCGTGGCCCGGCCCGGCGACCGCGCCGTACTGCTGATGCCGCAGGGATTGGACTACGTCGCCGGCTTCCTCGGCTGCCTGGCGGCGGGTGTGGTGGCCGTGCCGCTTTTCCCGACGAACCAGCCCGGGCACGCGAACCGGGTAGCCGCCGTGCTCGAGGACTGCGAGCCCGCGTGCGCGCTGGTCACCGAGTCCACTGCCGCCGCCGCGCGGACGTATCTGGACGAGGACGCGGGGTACGGCCGCTTGCCGCTCGTGCAGGTCGACGTCTCGCAGCCGTTGACGAGCGCCGACCCGGAGACCGAGTGGATCGACCCGTCGCCGGGTGACGTCGCGTACCTCCAGTACACCTCCGGCTCCACCCGCAGCCCGGCCGGTGTGATGATCACGCACGAGAACGTCGTGCGCAACGCCCGCCAGGTGCTCACCGCCTTCCCCGGCTCGACCGTCGTCAGCTGGCTGCCGCTGTTCCACGACATGGGGCTGGTGGTCAACATCTGCATGCCGGTGGTCGGCGGCTTCCCCTCGGTGCTGATGGACCCGGTCGCGTTCCTGGCCCGCCCGGAACGCTGGCTGCGGCTGATCGGCGCGCACCCGAACGTGTTCGCGGCCGCGCCGAACTTCGCCTACGACTACTGCGTCGCGAAGGTGCGCCCGGAGGCCGTCGCGGACCTGCGGCTCGACCAGGTGCACGCGCTGGGCAACGGAGCCGAGCCCATCCGGCCGCGCACGCTGCGGGCCTTCGCCGCCGCGTTCGCCGGGACCGGCCTGCGGCCGGAGATGCTCTGTCCCTCGTACGGCCTCGCGGAGGCGACGGTGTTCGTTGCCTCGGATGGCGCAAAGTCGGCGCCGTACGAGGTGACCTGCCATCGTGCCGCGTTGGCCGAAGGACGCATCGTGCCCGCCGCGGCCGACGCCGACGAGGCCTCCGTCACGACCCTGGTCGCCTGCGGCAAGCCGGTCGACCAGGAGATCCGGATCGTCGAGCCGGGCACCCGGCGGATCCTGCCCGACGGCGCGGTCGGCGAGATCCTGGTGCGCGGGGCGAACGTGGGCCTCGGCTACTGGAAGCGAGCCGAGCAGTCCGCCGAGGTCTTCGGCGCCGTGCTGGCTGGGACCGGCGAGCAGCCCTGGCTGCGCACCGGCGACCTCGGCGCGATCCACGACGGGCGGTTGCTCGTGACCGGGCGTCTCAAGGACCTGTTGATCATCGACGGGCGCAACCACTACCCGCAGGACGTCGAGGAGACCGTGCACGCGGCGCTCGAGGCGGACCGGCGCGAGCGCGCGGCCGTGTTCGCCGTGCCGGGAGCCGAGGGCGAGTCCGTCGTGGCCGTCGCCGAGCGCCGCCGGGACCGGATGAAGAAGGAAGCGCTCGCCGCGGCGTCCGCCGAGATCGGGAGCTCCGTCGACCACATCGTGCGCGCACGGGTGGCCGGCACCCACGGGCTGCGCCTGGACCAGCTCGTCCTGGTGCCGCCGGGCACCATCCCGCGCACGTCCAGCGGCAAGGTCTCGCGCAGCGCCTGCCGTGCCGCCTACCTGCGCGGCGACTACGCGGAGGGCCGTCGATGAGCAATGTGGGCAACGCCAACGGCTTCGGAGTGCACGCGGACCCCGACTCGGCGGAACTCGATCTCGCGGTGCGTCGCCATGTGCTGACGCGCCTGCACGAATGGCACGGCATCGATCCGACGTGGGTCACGTCGGATCGCCCGCTCGCCGAGCTCGGCCTCACGTCGCGCGACGCGGTCACGCTCGCCGCCGAGCTGAGCGAACTCGCGGAGGTGGCGCTCCCGGCGACGGTGCTGTGGGAGGCGCCGACGCTCGACCTGCTCGCCCGGCACATCTGCGGGCAGACGGCGCACGCCGAGCCGGTGACGCAGAACTCTGGAACGCCCGCCGAGCCGGAGGCCGAGCGCGACGGCACCGCGATCGCCGTCGTGGGCATCGGCTGCCGCCTGCCCGGTTCGGTCGCCTCGCCGGAGGACTTCTGGCAGTTGCTCCGCGAGGGCGGCGACGGCGTCGGCACCGTGCCCGAGGGCCGCTGGAGCGGCTTCGTCGAGCATGACGACCCGGCCGCGCAAGAGGTCAGCAAGCACGGCGGCTTCCTGGACGACATCGCGGGCTTCGACGCGGAATTCTTCGGCATCCCCCCGGTCGAGGCGGCCGCGATGGACCCGCAGCAGCGGCTGCTGCTCGAGGTCACGCACGAGGCGCTGGACCACGCGGCGATCCCGGTGGCCGCGCTCGCGGGCAGCAGCACGGGCGTGTTCGTCGGCATCAGCGGCAACGAATACGTCCAGCTGACCACGGCGGACCTCGCCCGCGTCGACGCGTGGACTCCGTCCGGAGCCGCGCTCAGTATCGCCGCGAACCGGCTGTCCTACGTGCTCGACCTACGCGGCCCGAGCATGGCCGTGGACACCGCGTGCTCCTCCTCGCTCGTCGCCGTGCACCACGCGGTGCGCAGCCTGCTGGCAGGGGAGTGCGACACCGCGCTCGCGGCCGGTGTCAATGCTCTGCTTTCCCCGGCGGTCACGCTCGCCTTCCAGCGCGCCGGAGCGCTCGCGCCGGACGGTCGCTGCAAGGCCTTCGACGCGGGCGCGAACGGAATGGTGCGCGCCGAGGGCTGCGGCGTGATCGTGCTGCGTCGCCTCGCCGACGCCGAGCGGGCCGGGGACCGCGTGCTCGCCGTGATCCGCGGCACCGCGGTCAACTCGGACGGCCGCTCCAACGGGCTGATCGCCCCGAACGCCGAGGCGCAGCGCGCCCTGCTCTCGCAGGTGTACGTGGAGGGCGGGCCGGTCCTGCCGAGCGAGCTCGACTACGTGGAGACGCACGGCACCGGAACCTCGCTCGGCGACCCGGTCGAGGCCGGGGCGCTGGGCGCGGTGCTCGGCGCCGGACGTGCTCCGGACCAGCCGCTGCTGATCGGCTCCGTCAAGACGAATCTCGGCCACCTCGAAGCCGCCGCGGGCATCGCGGGGCTCGCCAAGACCGTGCTCGCGCTGCACCACGGGACCGTGCCGAAGCAGCTGCACTTCGCCGAGCCGAGCCCGCACATCGACTTCGAGGCCAACGCGCTGCGCGTGGTCACCGACGCCGAGCCGTGGCCCCGCTATTCGGGCACTGCGACCGCCGGCGTGTCAGCGTTCGGATTCGGCGGCACGAACGCGCACGTGCTCGTGCAGGAGTACCGGCCGGCCGCGTCGTCCCCGAAGACCGCGCCGACGACCGTGGCCGAACCCGAGCCGGAGGCCGCGCTGTTCGTGCTGGACGCTCCCTCGGACGACCGCCTCCGGGAAGAGGCCGCACGCCTCGCCACGTGGCTGCGTTCCGAGCCCGGCGGACGCACGCGCCCGGCCGACGTCGCGCACACACTGCTCGGTCGGGTCGGCAAGGGCACCCGGCAGGCGGCCGTCGTCGCCCGCACGAGTGAACAAGCGGCCGACGCCCTCACCCATCTGGCCGAGGGAAGCCCGCATCCGGCAACGCTCCTCGGTACGCCGAGGACTGGAGCGGCCGGCGCCGTGTGGGTGTTCTCGGGCTACGGTTCGCAGTGGCCTGGCATGGCCCGACGCCTGCTCGACACCGAACCGGCCTTCGCCGCCGCGATCGACCGCCTCGAGCCGCTGATGCGCATGCACGGCGACATCTCGCTGCGCGCGCAACTCGAACCCGAAGCGCAGCTGGAGCGGGCGCCCGTCGTGCTGCCCGCGCTCTTCGGCATCCAGGTCGCGCTGGCCGATCTCTGGCGCGCGCACGGCCTGCGCCCGGCCGCCGTCATCGGCCACTCGATGGGGGAAGTCGCGGCGGCCGTCGTCGCCGGCGCCATCGACGAGGAGACCGGCGTCCGGATCATGTTCGAACGCTCCCGCTTGCTGGACGGTCTGGCCGGCGGCGCGATGGCCGTCGTCGACCGCACCCGTGAGCAGATCGAGGCGCTCGCGCGCGACGCGCTGCCGAGCTTGTGCGTCGCCGTGGACTCCTCGCCCGAGCAGTGCGTGGTGGCCGGTACGGCCGAGGACGTCGAGCAGCTGGTCGAGCTCGTCACCCGAGAAGGCGGAAATGCGCGTTCGCTGCGTGCCGCGGCCGCCGGACACACGCCGCACGTCGATCCGCTGCTGGAGCCCTTCGCGGAGCGGCTCGGCGAAGTCTCGTATAAGGTCCCTGACTGCCGCGTGTACACGACTGTCCGCACCGACCCGCGCGCCGAGGCGGTCTTCGACACCGACTACTGGGTTCGCAACCTGCGCGACTCGGTCCGATTCCAGCAGGCGGTCACGGCCGCGGCCGAGGACGGCTACCGCGTCTTCGTCGAGGTCTCCCCGCATCCGACGCAGCTGTACCCGATGAACGAGACGCTGCGCGCGGCCGGGGCCACGGATGCGCTCGTGCTCCCGACGCTGCGCCGCGACACGGACGAGACTGTCACGTTCCGGCTCTCCGTCGCGGCGCTGCTGATGCGCGGCGCGATCGACCCGGCCGTCGCGCGCAGGGCCATGCACCCCGGCGCGCGCGTCGTCGACCTCCCGTCGCCGCGCTGGCGGCACCGCCGCTTCTGGGTGGATTTCGACCCGGCCGAGCCTCCCGCGAAGCAGGTCGCCGACGTGCCGGTCGTCCCTGTCCTGCCTGTCGCGGCTCCGGCTTCCGGCGACGTCCGCGACCGGCTGCGCACGATCGTCGCGCAGGTCATGGGCTACTCGCCGCAGAGCATCGACGACACGACGCCGCTGACCGAACTCGGCCTTGACTCGCTGCACGCCGTACGCATCCTCGGGATGGTCGAGCGCGAGTTCGGGATCACGCTGCCGCCGAAGGCCGTGCTGCGCAGGGGCACGATCGCCGAGGTCGCCGAGTTGCTGACCAGCGCCGAACCCGAGCGGCGGGTCACCGAGAAGGGCGTCAAGCCCCGTGACGCCACGGAGCGGCTGATCGTGCAGGCGTGGACCGACGTCACCGGTATTCCCGTGCTCGACGTGACCGCGCCGCTCAACGCGCTGATGCAGGATCAGCATCTCGCCGCCGAGTTCGCGGGCGTCCTCGCCGAACGGATCGGCATGCCGTTGCCGCAGATAGACCACCTCGGGGGAGCTCCGAGCGTCGGCGCCATCGCGGACGTCGTCCGGCCGCTGCTGGAAACGCCCGTCGAGGGCCCGATCCGCGTTCTCCGCGCGGAGGGCACCCGGCCGCCGCTGTACCTGATCCATCCGGCCGGCGGCACGTCCGCCGTCTACCGCGGCCTCGTCGACCGCCTCGACGCCGACCAGCCGTGCTTCGGCCTCGAGCGGCTGCCGGACACGGAGTTCGCCGAGGTCACGGACAGCGCCGCCGAGCTCGCGCGGATCATCCGCGAGCGGCACCCGGACGGTCCGTGGGCGGTCGGCGGCTGGTCGTTCGGCGGCGCCGTCGGCCAGGAGGTCGCGCGCCTGCTGTCCGAGCACGGCGCCGTCAGTGCCCTGGTCCTGATCGACACCGTGCTGCCGCTGCCCGACCCCGGTCAGGACACGCGGAAGCTGCTGCTCACCCGGTACCGGGAGTTCGCGGCGTACATCGAGGAGGCGTACGGCAGCCCGCTGAACCTCCCGTACGAGCAGATGGAGAACCTCGACGACGCCGGGCAGATCGCGGCGGTGATCGAGGCGCTGAAGGCGACCGCCGACCTGCCAGAGGCCGCGCTGGAGCACCAGCGCGACTCGTTCCTCGACCTGCGCAGCGGCGAGCGGCACACGCCGCGCCCGTACCAGGGCCGGACGCTGCTCTACCGCGCGAGCGAGGTCGCGCCGCACACCGTCCGGGACCGGCGCTACGAGCGGCAGGACCAGGCGCTCGGCTGGGACGAGTACTGCCCGGACCTGACGATCCGTCCACTGCCCGGCCACCACCTGTGCCTGCTCGACCCGCCCGTGGTGGACGTGCTCGCCCGCCTCCTCGACGCCGACCTACGCGGCTGAGTCCGACCCCGAGAAAGAAGATCCGCAGCCATGTCCGCGAAGACCCGCCCGGTCTGGGCCCTGACCTCGGTCCTCACGCTGTCCCTGACGACCTGGCTGTCCGTCACCTCCGGCGCGGGGTCCGCCGAGGCCACGCCCGCGACGGCGGTCCCGCTGCCCGCGAGCTCGGCTCCGTCCGCCGCGGCGCGGCCCGCGTCCTCGCCGTCCAAGCCCGCCGCGCCGAGCCCGACGCCCTCGCACAGCTCCGCGTCTCCCACACCTCCGCCCCCGCCTCCGCCGGCCCCGTCCCCCTCGCCATCCTCGCCGTCGCCCGCGCCGATCTCGGTGAGCCCGCCGACCGGCACGGCGGACGACGGCTCGTACGTGCAATCCGAGACCTGGCTCGACCCGCGCATGGCCGACCTCAAGGTCGGCTCGATCTCGGTCGGCGCGCTGGTCCCCGTCCGGATCATCGTGCCGGAGAGCTGGAGCGCCGACGCGGACGAGACGTGGCCGTTGCTTTACCTGCTGCACGGCGCGCACGACAGCTACACGGCGTGGACCCGGGAGACCGACATCGAGTCCTTCGTCGCCGACAAGAACGTCATCGTCGTGATGCCCGAGGACGGGCCGACCGGCATCCCGACCCGCTGGTGGAACGGCGGCAAGCAGAAGCCCGACTACGAGACCTTCGACGCGGTCGAGCTGATGCAGATTCTGCAGCGGGACTTCAGCGCCGGCAGCACCCGCGCGGTCGCGGGCGTGTCCACCGGTGGATACGGCGCGATAATGATGGCCGCGCACTACCCGCAGACGTTCGTGGCCGCGGCGTCCTACAGCGGCGTGCTCAACACGACCTATCCCGGCATGCCCGCCGTGATGCGCGCGATCGTCGCCCGGGAGAGCATCCAGCCCGACGCGCTCTGGGGAGACCCGCTGCACAACGTCCAGCTGTGGAACGAGGACAACCCGTACGCGCAGGCCACGAACCTGCGCTTCGGCTCGCTGTTCCTCTCCTGCGGCGACGGCAAGGGCCCGGCGCAGAACGCTCAGCTCGGCCAGACGCTCGAGCAGGCGATCCAGCCGCAGAACGTCGCGTTCGCCAACCGGCTCGGCGTGCTCGGCATCCCGGTGCAGACCGACTTCTACAGCGGCGGCGTGCACAACTGGTCGTCCTGGAAGGGCGCGTTCGCGACCTCCTGGCCGATGCTCGCCGCCAGCCTGGGCCTGCCGTCCTGAATCAGACCACGCATACCGACGGTACCGATGGAATCGCACACCCCGAGGAGATCCGGTAGATGTTCACGAACAGCCCGCTCACCGAGGCGGTTCTGGGCGGCGCGGAGGCCGGCGAGCTGGCGACCGCCCCGCTGCCCGACACGTACCGCGCCGCCTTCCTGCGCCGCGAGGACCAGGAGATCTTCCGCGGCGAGCCGGACAAGGACGTGCGCCGCACACTGCGCGTCGGCGAGGTCCCGATGCCGGAACTCGCCCCCGACGAGGTCGTGGTGGCGGTCATGGCGGCGGCAGTGAACTACAACACCGTGTGGTCCGCGACCTTCGAGCCGCTGCCCTCGTTCCAGTTCCTCAAGCACGTCGCCCGCGGCGGCGGCTGGGACACGCGGCACGACCAGGACTTCCACGTCATCGGCTCGGACGCGTCGGGCGTCGTCGTGCGCGTCGGAGCCGCCGTGCGCCACTGGAAGGTCGGCGACAAGGTCGTCGTCACCCCCGGCGCCATCGACGAGCAGGAGCCCGCGGCCCAGCAGGACGGCCTGCTCGCCGAGCGGACGCTCGCCTGGGGCTTCGAGACCAACTACGGTGCCTTCGGCGACTACACGGTGGTCAAGGGCACCCAGCTGATTCGTAAGCCGCGTCACCTGAGCTGGGAGGAGGCGGCATGCAACGCGCTCTGCCTCGGCACCGCGTACCGCATGCTGATCTCCCAGCACGGCGCCCGAATCAAGATGGGTGACGTGGTCCTGATCTGGGGCGCCACCGGCGGCCTCGGCGCCTACGCCGTCCAACTCGTGCAGCGCGCGGGCGGCATCCCCGTCGGCGTAGTGGGCAGCGCCAGGAAGGCGGCGCTGCTCGAGAAGATGGGCTGCCGCCACATCATCAACCGCCAGGAGATCGGCTTCGCCGACAGCGCCGATTCCGCTGAGGAATCGAACGAGATGGACCGCTGGCGCGCCCTCGGCGCCGCGATCCGCAAGCAGGTCGGCGAGGACCCGCACGTCGTCTTCGAGCACGTAGGCAAGGAGACCTTCGGCGCCTCCGTCTTCGTCGCACGACGCGGCGGCAGCATCGTCACCTGCGGCTCCAGCACCGGCTACGCCCACCACTACGACAACCGCCACCTCTGGATGCGCGTCAAGCGCATCATCGGCAGTCACGGCGCCAACTACCAGGAGTCCGTCGAGGCCAACCGCCTGCTGGAGCTGGGCCTGGTGGTCCCCACCCTCTCCCGCGTCTACCCCTTCGCCCAAGTAGCCGACGCCACCCGCTCCGTCCAGCGCAACGAGCACGAGGGCAAGGTAGGCGTCCTCTGCATGGCCCCCGAAGAGGGCCTCGGCATCGAAGACCCCCTCCTGCGCGAACAGATCGGCGAAGACCGCCTCCGCCTCTTCCGCGACCACGTGTCCTGATTCTTCGTGTTCCCTCCGCTGTGAAAATCGCCGCTTCGCGACTGTGACGATAAGGCGGCGCCCGGCTTGCGCTGCACCGACTTTGCGTCGGCGTCCTTACGTTGAGCCCTGCGCAGGTAGGTCAAAGTCAAGTACGGTTCCGGCCAGCCCGTGCTCAGATCAGAGAGCAGGGGTCCGCCGGTCGTCCTGCGGTTTCGCTGTTGAGTGCGTGCGTCCGGTTGGGCTGCTCTTCGCCTGGCACCGGACGGAACCAGCAAACTGACGGGAGGTCCGGTGGCGCATCGAACTAGTTCCGCCAGAGCACGTTCGCCCGGTTGAGCTTGTTCGGCCGGGCGGCTTGGTCTTCGGGCTCTGATCCGTGAGACCGGGCTGGTGGCCGAGTGTTTCAGGGCTTTGTCACGGATGGGCGCTAGCCGGCCGCGTTGGCACTCTTGACACGAGAGTGCCAACGCTGCTTTCGTTGGCACTCTCAATGGGAGAGTGCCAATCGCGAGGAGCCCGGGGATGGCAACACTGGCGCTGGGTGCACCGTATCGGCGGCTTTGGTCGGCCACGCTGCTATCCAACCTCGGCGACGGCGTCCGGGCGGCGGCGTTTCCGCTGCTGGCGGCGACCCTGACCAGCAGCCCGGTACTGATCTCCGGCGTGGCCGTCGCCACTCAGCTCCCCGGCGTGCTCCTGGCGTTGCCGGCCGGGTCGCTGGCCGATCGGTTCGATCGTCGGCAGATCGTCATCGCAGCCGACGTCATCCGGCTCGCCTTCCTGCTGGGACTGATCGCCCTTATCGTCTCCGGCTGGGCGACGATGGGTGCCTTGTACGTCGCGGTGTTCGTCTCCGGCGCCACCGACGTGGTCCGTGCCACGGCTGCCAGCACCTTGGTGCCGTCACTCGTACCGCTCGAGCACTTGGACATGGCCAACGGCCGACTGGTCACTGCCGAGATCGCCGGCAACGAATTCCTAGGACCACCCCTGGGCGGCTACCTGTTCGGCATCGCTCTGGTGCTGCCGTTTGCTATCAATGGCGGAACGCTGGCGATCGCCGTCGCCCTGGTCGCCGGCATCCCCGCCCTTCTCCAGACCCCCGGCGGAGCAACGGGAACCAAAGCCAGACGGCAACCGGACCGGGCCGGCGGCAGCCTGCAGTGGCTGCGCGGGCACCGCAGCTTCTGGCCGGTGCCCGCGACCAGCGCCGCCCTGGCCCTGACAGACAGCGCCTGGTTCACCCTTCTCGTGCTCTACGTCCAACAGGTCCTGCGTCTAAGCTCCGCCTGGTACGGAATTCTGCTGGCCGCCGGAGCCTTCGGCGGCCTCAGCGGTGGATTCTTCGCCGCCACACTCACACGGCGGATCGGAGCGAAGGCCACCGCCCTGACCTGCCTCGCTTTGGCCGCAGCCGGTCAGCTGGCCTTGGGCACCACGAACTCAGTGATCGCCACAGCCGCCGTCCTGGCCACCAGCAGCATGGCCTTCGCCATCTGGAACGTGCAGGCGCGCACCACCATCCAAAGCGCCGTACCCACGGACCTATTGGGACGAGTCATCAGCATCAATCGTGCCGCCGTCACCGCGGCCTCCCTCGCCGGGGCCGGCCTCGGCGGCATCACCGCAAGCCGACTCGGACTTCACGCCCCATTCCTCCTCGGAATCCCAGTCCTGATCGCCGCCGGGATCCTCATAGCCGCAAGTCCCAAGACATTCGCAGACACGGCAACACCACCCGACCGTGGCGGACACCAGCCAGCCACTCCATAGCACTATTGAGAGCACTCGCAGGTGGCTGCACCGCGGACCTGCATCCTGCCAAACAGGGCCATGGTTTTCTGATGCGCACTGGACCGTGATCGGTCGCGGTGTCCCACGCTCACCGATGAGCCGACCGAGGTGGACTGGTTCAGCTCTGGAGACTGGCCGCGCGTGCGCCACCACGACGGCACCCGTCTACTCGATGGCGTCAGTGCTCGCGAGTCCGACGAGTAGCAACGCTTGAGGTCTCGCATGTCGTTACCGGGCATGTGAAAGCCCCAGGGCTCACGCTCCGGCGCGGCTCAGGTCCTGGCCACGAAGGTGAACAGGCGCTGGCCGGGGGTCAGCGCGGCGGGATCGCCTGTGAGCCGGTGGGCGCCCACGGACATGAAGCCGTCTTGGCTGATGTCGAACGCCTCCTCGTGGAAGCCCGCCTCGCTGAACCAGGAACGGATTGCGGGGGTCAGGTCAGGTGGGTTGCGGTGCCTGGTCCATAGGACCAGCGCGCCGGGGGCGCAAAGGCTGGGCAGGGCTGCCACGGTGGCCTGGATGTCGGTGATGCTGATGTTGCCGAAGATGCCACACACCACGACGATCTGGGCGGGGACCGCGCCCGCGCAGGCATCGGTGGTCCCGGCGTCAGCCTGCAGGATCTCAATGCTGTCTAGCCCAGCCGCCTGCGCTGCCTGCCGTGCGACCGCGACGTTGCGCTCGTCCAGCTCGACCAGCCGGGCGCGCACGTCGTCCCGGCGCGGATGCCCGACCAGGACGCCGATGACGTCTCGGCCCTGCCCGGCGCACAGGCTGATCAGCCGTATGTCCCCGGCGGGGGCATGATCGAGCTCGGCGCGCAGGTGCCCCTGCACCCGTTCCAGCCGCCGCGAAAGCGGGGAACCTGGATCGTCGTAGTCTCGGTGCCATTCCACCCAGTCGCGGTGCGCCATGAGGCCAGCCTACGACCATCGAATCAGTACACGACTTCAGCCCCCCATAAACCATGTCGGCGCGCATCACCGATGGCGTACGAGGCTAAGCCGTAGTGCGCCCCTGACGCATGGTGAGACGTCGATGCGAGATCGGGACCCCTGGCCCTATGGTCTAAACCACGGTCCAATCCAGACCTGCGGAGGGGGAGCATGGGTACGACGGCTGTTACGGAGGTTGAGGAGGAGCCGCCGGCGACGCCGCATCACCGGATCGGGGTGCGGGAGCCGGTCGGGCTGGTGGGGCGGATGAGTGGGGCGCTGCGGCGGCGGGCGTTTCGGTGGTGGTTCGCGGGGCAGGTGACGTCGTCGTCGGGGGCGATGACGCAGGCGGTGGCGCTGTCGTGGACCGTGCTGCAGCTGACGCACAGCGCGGTGTGGCTCAGCGCGGTGACGGCGTGTTCGTTCGCGCCGTCGCTGGTGCTCGGGCCGTGGGCGGGGGCGTTGGTGGACCGGGCGGACCGGCGGCGGCTGCTGATCGGGACGCAGGCGCTGATGATGGTGATCGCCGGGGCGTTGTTCGGGCTCTCGGTCGCGGGCCAGCTGCGGTTGCCGCTCATTCTCGGGCTCTCGCTGCTGACCGGGGCGGTCGCGTCGGTCGATTCGCCGGCGCGGCAGGTGTACGTGGTCGACCTCGTCGGGCGGAACGCGGTGGCGAGTGCGGTCGGGCTGTGGGAGGTGGCGCTCAACGCGTCGCGGGTGGTCGGGCCTGGGCTCGGCGGGCTGTTGCTGGCGACGTCCGGGGCTTCCGCGTGCTTCGGGGTCAATGCGCTGACGTATCTGGCGCCGTTGTGCGTGCTGGTGCGGATGCAAGCGACGGGGCACGTATCTGCCGCGCGCCGTGGTGCGCAGAAGGGCGCGGCGCGCGAAGGGCTGCGGTACGCGCTGCGGACGCCGTTGTTCCGCGCGCTGCTGCCGATGTCCGCTGCCAGCGGGCTGATCTTCAGCATGGGCGTCGCGCTGCCGCCGCTCGTGAGCAGCGCACTGCATCTCGGCGGCGGGGGTTACGGCGCGATGATGGCGTGCTTCGGGGTCGGCGGGCTTCCCGGGGCGTTGCTGGCCGCCGCGGCGCCGGAGCCGACGGGGCGTCGGGTACGGGTGCTGGCGCTGCTGACGGCCGTATCAGTGCTCATCGTCGCGTGGGCGCCGGTGGCCGCGGTCGCGATGGCGGGGATGGTGCTCGCCGGCATGAGCTCGATCTGGTTCATCGCCTTGGCGAACACGCTCGCTCAAGTGCGCTGCGACCCGGACTTCCGGGGACGGGTCATGAGCCTTTGGGGCATGGCGATGACCGGCACGCTGCCGCTGACCAGCTTCATCGTCGGCGCGGTGATCGACGGGGCCGGGGCGCGCGTCGGGTTCTCGATCTCGGGAATCTGCGTGGCCGCGGCGGCGCTCGCCGGGTGGCGCGCGCTGCGCGACTGAAAACGCTCCCACCACCACGCAGTTGCGCACCTATGACGACGGCGGGTGTCCGCTTAAGGTGACAGCACGTTCAACGCCGCAAGTGTGGGCCGGCGTTGACCGTCCTCCCCACTTTCGCGGGTCGGGGAGGGGACCGGAGCTTGTTGGACGATCGCGCGTCCCGATGCCGGCCCGGTCCGAACATGGTGGGGGTGATGGAGGGAAGGTGGGGCTCCGGAGTTCGAGGGTGCTTCGTGGGAGTGCTCTCGTGCTCCGGCGCACACCAGACTCGCTTATCCGGACCCCTTCCGGCCCGCGGCGGCCATCGCGTTGATCGATTCCGCGAGGCTCAGTCCGTCCTCCAGGCCCTTCGGCTCCATGCTTCCGGCGAGCAGCGCCAGCGCCGCCGTGCTGAGCAGCCCCCGTTTGTCGGCCACGTTGAGCACGCGCGTCTCAGGGCCCTCAGCCATCGCACGCAATGCGCAGCCTTCGACGAGTGCGGTGAGGATGTCAGCCAACTGACCGAGGCTGATGCCCTCGCGCAACTGGAGCCCGCGCGCCGTCATCATGCGGGTGTAGATGCCGCCCCAGATCGCCTGCCCGCGCTCGTACTTCGCCGCGAGGACGCCGCGGACCGCCGGATCGTCCTGCGCGCCGATCGACGCCGCGAGCTGGATGCGGAACGTGACCATCGCGAGCAGGTGGGCGGTCGCGTTGTACGCCACCTCCTGGACGGCCTCCGCGAAGTCGTCCGCCTCGGCCAGCTGCTCCGCGGCGCCGTCCCACAGGCTCGTGTACGAGGCCGGGTAGTAGCCCGTCCACAGCACGAAGCCGAGCAGGTCGGCGATGAAGTCCGCCTGCGTGCGCCAGCTCGTGCGCAGGGTCGAGACGCTGCCGCGCCGGGGGAGCGGGTCGGGATTGCCCGCCACCTCGGCCGCGACCGCGCGCTGCGTCAGGAATCCGAAAAACGAACGCTCCGCCGCCGCGGGGTCGCGCTCGCCGGCCTCCTCCTCGCTGCGCGGCCCGAGCCGCCGCTCGACGAGCCGCAGCGCCGCCGCCAGGTACGCCGCCGTGACCGGGTCGTTGGCCAGCTGCAGCCGCCCACGCTCGGTGCGGCGGTTGAGCCGGATCAGGACCGGAGAGAGATCTTCGTTGAATGGGTAAGGAAGCCGGGATTTCAAGTCCCCGTCGACTGCCATGCCGTCATTCTGACAGATCAGGCGTAGCGTGGAATGCAGTGCGAGCTGAGGTCGCTGTGCGCCCGGCTTGGAGGGTTGATCCATGGGTGCAGCTGTCCTGAACGACATTCCCCATTCGCCGCCGCCTCAGCGTGAAGCGCGGCGTGCGGAGACGATGCGTGTGCTGCGCCGGATGGCGGCGCTGCCTGCAGGCGTTCCGGAGCGGGAGCGGCTGCGGGACGAGGTGGTCGCGGACCACATGCCGTACGCCCGCCACATCGCGCGGCGTTACAGCACCCGCGGCGCGTCGCCGGAGGACTTCGAGCAGGTCGCGTACCTGGGCTTGGTGAAGGCGGTCGACAATTTCGATCCCGACCACGGCACCGGTTTCCTCGGGTACGCGACGCCGATGATCGTGGGCGAGATCAAGCGGTATTTCCGGGACGCGACGTGGAGTGTGCACGTGCCGCGCCACATGCAGGAGCTGACCGGCGCGATGCGCAAGGCCGCCGACGCCCTGACCGTGGACCTCGGCCGGCCGCCGACTCTGATGGAACTCGCCGAGACCCTGGGCGTCTCGACGGAGGAGCTGGTCGCGGCGCTGGACGCGTCCGAGGCGTACAACACCGCGTCGCTGGACCGCCCGATCGGCCGCGAAGGGGTCGAGGACGGTGCGTGTCTCGGCGAGATGCTCGGCGAGGAGGATCCCGGCTACGACCGCGCCGTGGACCGTGAGGTGCTGCGGAGCCTGGTGGACGAGCTGGGGGAGCGGGATAGGCGGATCCTGCTGATGCGGTATTTCCGCGGGATGACGCAGTCCGAGATCGGTGAGCGGCTCGGTGTGTCGCAGATGCAGGTTTCCCGGCTGATCGCGAAGATCCTCGCCGAGCTACGGGCCGGCTTCGGCTGACGCGGCCCGATTCCGGGGGTGCCGCGCATGCGCGGCGCGGCGCGGGGTACTCGTCCCTGACCACGAGGAACGCGAGCGGAGAGCGGGGTGATGGCGATGCCGGAGACTGATGACGCGGCGAAGGAGATCGCCCGCGAGCACGACGAGATCGATCGGCTCTCGGTCCGCATCTGCACCCTGAGCGCCGGCGCCGATCGCGCCGCCGCCGTGCACGAGGCCTGCGTCCGCTTCGCGTACCACGTGCACGTCGAGGAGAAGCACCTGCACCAGGCCATGCGCCGCCACCTGCCCGACGGCTCGGCCGTCGTCGACGCGCAGCGGCGGCGGGACCGGGCGGTGCTGCGTACCGTCGAGTACTGCGAGCTGCCCGACGTGGAAACCGACGAGCTCGACGTGCTCGTCGGCCAGCTCGTCGTCGGCATCCAGGACCACGTGGAGCGCTACGACGCCGACCTGTTGCCCGCCCTGATCCGCGCGTGCCCGCTGGCGGAGAGCCGCCGCGTCGCCGAACTGCTGCGCGCCGCGCTCCAGGCCGTGCGCGACGCGGTCAAGATCGGCGATGGATCGAAGCGTGCGCCGGTCGACGCCGAGAGCATGCCGGAGCCGCACCACCGCGGACTCAGGGGTCTGCTCCACCACCGTGCGGCGGAGACCGAGGCGGAGCGCCGCGGCTACGCCACCTGAGCACGGGCCCTGAGCACGGGCAGAGAGTCAGCGCAATGGAACCTGAGGCAGGTCCGCGCGGCAGTGGTCTGATTCAACGCCTGGCGTGCTTCTTCCGGTAGTGCCCGTCCGCCATCTCGTAGCAGAGCACGCATTCCGGTGCAGACTCAGGGGCCTGAACCTCGCCGGCGTGCACCGGCTTGCCGCAGATGCACTGCGCGTCGTGCGGAGCCACCGCCTGGGCCTCGAACGCCGGGTAGCACAGGAAGCAGATGATGTGCCGGAAGTTGTCCGAGATCGCCTCGACCTCCTCCTCGCGCCGCAGTTCGGCCTCGGTCTCGTCGTCCAGGATGGTTCCGGGGTCCGGAATCGTCATGGTGCCTCGCCTCGTGTCGTGCGTTCCTGCCTGTGTGCCTTCACTGCTCCGTGGCCCGCGTGACGGTTTCGCGTACTGTCTGGGTGATGTG
>NZ_DASZKT010000002.1:0-56923 GCF_035552695.1 Actinospica sp. | reverse complement strand
CTCGCCGCGAACGCCGACATGCTGGTGATCGAGTCGACGTTCCTCACCTCGGAAGCCGCCTTGGCCGCCGAGCACGGCCATCTGACGGCGCGCCAGGCCGCGAGCGTGGCCGAGCAGTGCGGCGTGCGCGCCCTGGTGCTGACGCACTTCTCACAACGCTACCCGGACCTCGGCCGCTTCGAACGGGAGGCCCGTGAGGTGTACACCGGCGAACTGTACGTCGCCGAGGATCTGATGCGGATTCCGTTCCCGAAGCGGGCCGCGGAATAGCGCGAGCGGCCGACCGCGCACCGGTCGGGTGCGCGGTCGGCCGCTCGGTCCGAGGAGCCGGGTCAGCTCAACGTTCGACCTTCTTGAAGGTCAGCGAGACCAGCACGGTGAGCGCTGCGAAGACCGCGGCGGCGGTCAGCGCGGCGTGCTCGCTGCTGAGCAGCGCGGTGGCCGGGTGGCTGCGCGCGGAGTTGCTGGCGATGGTGACCAGGATGGCGATGCCGAGGCTGACGCCGGTCTGCTGCAGGGTCTGCATCGTGCCGCCCGCCGCGCCCGCGTCCTCCGGGCGCACCGAGTGCATGATCACGACCATCAGCGGGCTGAACGCCATGCCCATGCCCAGGCCCATCACCACCATCGGCCAGAACAGGCCGGGGAAGTACGCGGTGTGCTCGCCGACCCGGGTGAAGCCGGCCAGGCCGACCACCAGCAGGACCGTGCCGGCGATGGTCAGCGGCTTGGGGCCGAAGCGCGGCAGCAGCCGCGGGATCAGCCGGGACATGGTGAACACCAGGGTGGCCATCGGCAGGAACGCGAAGCCGGTGCGCACCGGGCTGTAGTGCAGCACGTCCTGCAGGTACTGGGTGAGGAAGAAGAAGCTGCCGAAGCCGGCGGCCGGGCCGACGAAGTAGTTGGCGTACGCGGCGGCCCGGTTGCGGTCGCGGAACAGGTGCAGCGGGAGAAGCGGGTGCTGGGCCGCGCCCTGCAGCACGATGAACGTGCCGATCAGCGCGAGGCCGACGGCGATCGGGGCGACGGTCAGGGTCTGGCCCCAGCCGTTGGACGCGGCGTGGATCAGGCCGTACACCAGCGAGCCGACGCCGAGGGTCGCGGCGATCGCGCCGGAGACGTCGAGCTTGGTCTCGTGCCGCGGCGGCTGCTTCAGGAAGCGCGGGGCGAGCACGGCGGCGACCAGGCCGAAGGGCACGTTGATGAACAGCACCCAGCGCCACGAGGCGGCCTCGGTGAGCACGCCGCCGAGGATCAGGCCGATCGCGAAACCGGCCGAGGACATGCCCGCGAACAGCGACAGCGCGCGCACCCGGGCCTTGGGGTCGGTGAAGGTGCTGTTGAGCAGCGCGATGGCGCTCGGTCCGGCGGCGGCGGCGCCGACGCCCTGGGCGACGCGCGCGGCGAGCAGCCAGGCGGCCGAGGTGGCGAAGCCGCCGGCCAGCGAGGCGACCGTGAACAGCACGATGCCCCAGGTGAACAGCTTCCGGCGGCCGTACAGGTCGCCGAGGCGTCCGCCGAGCAGCAGCAGGCCGCCGAACGTGAGGGTGTAGGCGTCCAGCACCCAGGCGAGTGAGGACTGGCTGAAGTGCAGGCCGGTCTCGATGCGGGGCAGCGCCACGTTCATCACCGTGGCGTCGACCATCAGCATGAGCTGGCAGGTCAGGATGATCGCCAGGGCTAGCCCGGGCCTCGACCTCGGTTCGGGGCGTGGCCTGGCATCGTGGCCGGGGTCGGCGGCCGCGACGGGCAGAACGGGCTTTTGCAGGGTGCCTTCGGACACGACAGGCTCCAAGGTAGCGAAAGAAGGGGAAGTGGAGGTACTCTCCACTTAGCGGTGATTGAGACTATACGGAGACCGTCTCCGGTTAGTCAAGCGAAAACGGAGACGATCTCCGGCTGCTGTGAGGAGTCCAGGATGCGTGCGGACGCGCGACGCAACTACGAGGCGCTGATGGCCGCCGCCCGTGAGCTGTTTCTCGAGCAGGGGCCCGACGCCCCGCTCGACGAGGTGGCCAAGCGGGCGGGCGTCGGCGCGGGCACGCTGTACCGGCACTTCCCCTCGCGCAACGACCTGGTCGCGGCCGTCTACGTGGCCGACATCGAGGCGATGTGCGACGCGGCCGAGAAGCTGGTCTCCGAGGCGGACCCCAGCTCCGCGCTCGGCGGGTACATGGACCTGCACCTCGAGTTCAGCATGCGCAACAGCGGCATCAAGAAGGCGATCCGGGAGATGCTCGCGGACGGCGACACCCGGCCGGGCCTCACGCTGTGCAAGACGCGGATGTACGACGTCGCCGGGGACACGCTCGCGCTCGCGCAGGACGCGGGAGTCGCGCGCAAGGACCTGGACTCCGCCACGTTCCTGCGCATGCTGCACGGCATCACGCTGGCCTGCGAGGACAACCCGGAGATGGCCCCGGCGATGCTGCAGGTGATGAAGGCGGGCGTGCTCAGCGCCAAGCAGTCGGTGTAGTCGGCGCGCGGCGGCCGGCGCGCCGCGGCGTCCACCGTTCGGCACACCCGGCATGCCCGGCGCCGCGTCGGCCGTAGCCTGAAAGGGTGAGGTCAGAAGAGCTCCTGGGACCGCTGTTCGAGCAGGTCCCGGTCGGCCTGCTCGCGGTGCGGCCGGACGGGACGGTGCTGCTGGCGAACCAGTGGATGCTGGAGTTCTTCGAGCCGTTCACCGTCGACCCGGACTCACGGCTGATGCGGGTGGACTGGCGGCGGATCTCGCTGCCGGACGGGCGCCCGGTGCCGCCGGGCACGCTGCCGCCGGAGCGCTGCCTCCTGGAGCGCCGGCAGGTCGGGCGGCAGGAGTACCTGTACCACGGCATCGCCGGCGACCGGTCGATCTCGATCGACGCGGTCCCGGTCCTCGACGCGGACGGCACGATCATCGCGTACGCCTCCACGATCGTCGACGAGACCACGAATCGGCGCTTCCTGGACCAGCTCGGCGAGATCCAGCGGGAACTCGACACGCATGTCAGGGAACTGAACCGGGTGCACCGGCTGATCGAGCGGCTCTCCAGCCGGTCCGAGCTGCACGAGCTGCTGGCCGAGACGGCCGAGGTGGTCGCCGAACTGGACGGCGCGGACCTGGTCGGGATCTTCCTGGAGCACGGCGGCGAGCTGCGCATGGCCGCGAGCTGCGGCATGAGCGCCGAGCAGATCCGGATCGTCAACGAGGTCGAGTCCAAGGACCTCTACACCTCGCGCCGATCGCTGCTCGGCCTGCCGACCACGCTCGTGGACGTGCACACCGAACCGGGGCTGCCGCCCGCGTACCGCAAGGCGTTGCGCGCGCTGGGGGCGGAGTCGGTCTACAGCATCCCGCTGCCCTCGGCCGACGGCACCGTGCTCGGCTCGGTCGTCTCCGTCTTCCGCTCCGTGCGGATGCCGAGCCCGCACCAGCGGCAGCTCGTGGAGACCTGCGGCCGCATCGTCGCCCAGCTGATCATCAATGCCCGGGTACGCGCGCGGGACCGGGACGTGGCGGTCGCGCTGCAGCGCAGCATGATGCAGTCGCGGCTGCCGGAGGTCGGCTGGGGCGAGCTCGCCACGTACTACCGCGCGGGCTCGACCGGCATGTACGTCGGCGGCGACTGGTTCCACGCCGCACGGCTGACGGACGGCAGGCTCAGCCTCGTGATCGGCGACGTCGTCGGCCACGGCATCGACGCGGTCGGCACGATGGGCCGGATGCGCTCCGCCGTGCGCGCCTACACGCTGCCCGCCGAGGGCACCGCTCCCCCGGGGCCGCTCGAGCTGGCCACGCTGCTCGACCACTGGTGCGTCGCGACGGACTACGGGCTCACGTCGACGGCCTGCTTCGCCGACATCCGGCCGGACACCCGCAGGTGCACGCTCGCCAGCGCCGGCCATCTGCCCCCGCTGGTCGTCGATCCGCGCGCCATCCCCCGCTTCACCCACACCGACGCGCTCGGCGCGCCGCTTGGCCTGCTGTCGGAGGGGGCTCAGCCCACTGAGATCTCGTTCCATCTGCCGCCGGGCGCGACCCTGCTGCTGTACACCGACGGTCTCGTCGAGCGGCGCGGCGAGGACCTCACCGACGGCCTGGCGCGGCTGGCGGAGGTCGCCATGCGCGAACTGCGCAACGCCGAAACCGACGGCGGCGACGATCTCGCCGCCGCCTGCGCCCGCATCGCGCAGGCCTGCGCCCCCGAGTCCGCGACCGCCGACGACGTGGCGATGATGGCGTTCCGGATGCGCCGCTGATGGCGTTTCCGTTTACGACCAGCTAGGATCTGGCGAGTCTTGAGAGCGCTTAAGGGCGCGTCAATTCATGTTTCGCGCCCGGTTTCCGGCCGATCAATTCTGAACGAAACTTGAAATCCGTTGGCAGGACGAGGATGACTTCCGAACTATCGCTGAACCGTCTCGCACCGTTGACTCCGAACGCCTGGCTGCGCTACGACGTCATCCAACGCATGATGCCCCCGGGTGTCACCGACGTGCTGGAGATCGGCTGCGGCCAGGGGGCGCTCGGCGCACGCCTGTCCGCGCGGTACCACTACGTCGGCCTCGAGCCGGATCCGGAATCGTTCGCCGTGGCCGAGGGGCGGTTCGCGCGGCTGGAGAACGGTCAGGTGCGCAATGCGTCGGTCGCGACGCTGGCGCCGGAGGACCGCTTCGATCTGGTGTGCGCGTTCGAGGTTCTCGAGCATATCGAAGACGATGAGAAGGCCCTGACACAATGGGCGGAGCATTTGCGCCCGGGCGGCTGGCTGCTGCTGTCGGTTCCGGCCCACCAGCGACGATATGCCGCGGCGGACGAAGCCGTCGGGCACTTCCGGCGCTATGACCCCGATAAGCTGGCCGAACTCGTCCGGAACATCGGCTTCGAGGATGTCAAGGTGCGTGAATACGGCGCGCCGCTGGGTTACCTGCTGGAGTTCGGCAGGAACGCCATCAGCCGCCGCAAGCTCAAGAAGCTGAACGACGCCAGCATGGAGCAGCGCACGGGTGCGTCGGGCCGGCTGTTCCAGCCGGCGAATCCGGCGGTGTCCGCGCTCACCCACTACGGCACCGCGCCGTTCCGCTATCTGCAGCGCGGATTCCCGCACGGGCCGGGCGTCGTCGTGCGGGCGAAGCGCCCCTAGGCCGTCGGCTCGCCGCCGCGCCATTCGGCGGTGATGACGGGGCCGCGTTCGTGCAGCAGTGCGCGGGCGGTTTCGAGCAGCACCGGGCGGGCGAACAGGAAGCCCTGGGCGTATTTGCAGCCGGCCTCGGCGAGCAGTTCGCGCTGCTGCTCGGATTCGAGGCCCTCGGCGACGACGTAGAGGCCGAGCGAGTCGGCGATCCGGATGATGCCGCGCACCAGGTCCATCCGGCGCGGGGAGACGGTGATCTCGTCGATGAACGACTTGTCGATCTTCAGGGCGTCGAACGGCAGGTCGTGCAGGTAGCTGAGCGACGAGTACCCGGTGCCGAAGTCGTCGATGGCCAGGCCGACGCCGAGGCCCTTGAGCGCGTTGAGGTCGTGCGGGCCGTCCTCCTCGGCGTGCCGCATCAGGGCGCTCTCGGTCAGTTCGACGATCAGCGCGTCGGGGCCGATCCCGGCGTCGGCGAGGCCGGCGGCGATGTCGGCCGTCAGGCCGGGGACGGAGAACTGGCGCGCGGAGACGTTGACCGCGACCCGCACGTCCCCGGCGCCGGGTCCGGCGCGCAGTTCGGCGGCGGCCTGGGCCGCGCTGGCGATGATCCAGCGGCCGAGCGGGACGATCAGGCCGGTCTCCTCGGCGAGCGGGATGAACTTGTCCGGGGTGATCAGGCCGCGCGTCGGGTGCGGCCAGCGCACCAGCGCCTCGAAGGACGCGATCTGCCCGGTGCCGAGGTCGACGACGGGCTGGTAGCGCAGTTCCAGCAGGCCGGCGCTGATCGCGGCCTGCAGGTCGCTGTGCAGTTGGGCGTGTTCGAGGCGGGCCTGCAGCATCTGCGGGGCGTAGCAGCGGATCGAGTCGCGGCCGGCCGCTCTGGCCGCCTCCAGGGCGAGCCGGGCGTTGCGGATCACGTCCTCGGTGCGGGTCTCGCCGGAGGCCGTGGCGACGCCCACGCAACTGGTCAGCCGCACCTGCCCGGCGGGCAGCGAGAAGGGCTCCGACACGACGCGCGCCACCTGCTCGGCGAGTTCCAGGCAGGCGCCGGGCGACGCGTCACGCAGCTCGAAGAGCACCGCGAACGCGTCGGATTCGAAGCGCGCGGCCTCCAGCACTCCCGGAGCCTGGGCCAGCCGGTTGCCCGTGGTGATCAGGATGAGGTCGCCGAACTCCCGGCCGTGCACCTCGTTGAGTTCGCGGAAGCTGTCGAGGTCCAACTGCACGACGGTCGGTACCGCCGCGTCCGGGCGGACGGTGGCCATCGCGAGCTCGACCCGGCGGGTGAACTTGAGCCGGTTGCCCATGCCGGTCAGCCGGTCGTGGTACGCGTGGTGGCGCAGGTCGCGCTCCAGCCTGCGGCGCGCGGTCACGTCCCGCAGCGTGAGCACGAGCGCCTGGACGGTCGGTTCTGCGCGCAGGTCGGAGCAGGCGACCTCGAGTTCCAGCCGCCCGGCGCCTGAGCGGTCGAGGATCCAGTCCGTCCGCGTCGCGGCGCCGCCGCGGCCGGGCGGTTCGGCGAGCGCCTTGCCGACCCACGCCGCGTTGTGCGCGCCGAACAGGTCCGCGAGATCGAGGGCGGTGGGGTCGGGTTCGCGGAAGAGCGCGGCGGTGGACGGGCTGGCGTACCGGACGTGGCCGGACTGGTCGACCAGCACGATCGCGTCCGAGGCGTCGTCGACCAGGGCGCGGAAGTAGGCCTCGTTGTCGCGGCGGCTGATCTCGCGGGTCAGGCCGAGCCGGCTGAGCGCCAACGAGGCCTGGGACGCGAGGATGCGCAGCTGGCCGAGCCGTTCGCCGAGGCCCACCGGGCCCTGGGCGACGCCGAGGGCGAGCGGGGCGGGAGCGCCGGCCTCCTCGGCGGCGTGGCCGAGGGTGGCGTGCGGGTCCGCGCCGAAGCACGCGTCGACCCACTCCTCCGGGTTCGCGCCCTCGACCCGCTCGGCCTCGCGTGCCGGCGACGTCGGCACCGACGCGAACGCCGTTGACGGGAGATGCGGCATGTGGGGCGTGTGGGGTGTGTGGGGCGCTTCGTTCGCGAGGGTGAGCAGTTCGTCGTCCCCGGCCGCGGCGGCGACGGCGATCCGCGGGTCGCCGGGCCCGGCGAGCACACTCGCGGCGTCCAGCACGGTGCCGAGGATCTCGCGCGCGTCGTTGGCCGCGACGAGCCGGTCGGCGGCGGCGCCGAGGACCTGTTCGGCGCGCAGCCGGGCGTCGGCCTGGGCGAGCGCGAGGCTGAGCCGGGCGACCAGCAGCAGCGCGATCACCGTGCCGAACACCGCGATCACGGCCCCTTCGCCGGGCTGGTCGATGGCGGTAGCCAGCGCGACGGCGACGGCCGGGGCGATCGCCGCGATCGCGAGCAGCGCGGAGCGGCGCGGCGGCGGGGTCCGCGGGACGGTCACGATCGGCTGCACGATCGCGGCGGCCGAGGGGCTGAGCGCCGCGGCGCCCCAGCAGACCAGGCCCACGGTCCACACCGTCGTCTGCCCGATGCCGAGCCCCGAGTCGCGCTCGACCCGGATCGCGTCGAGCTCGACGAGGCTGAACAGCACGTCGGCGGCGAGCATCATGACCGTGCCGACCAGCAGCAGCCACACGGCGGCGGGCGCGCGCGCGGGAACGGGGTAGAGCAGCCGGCCGAGGACGACGAGGATGAACGCGTCTCCGAGCGCGAAGGTGACCGCGTAGGCGCGCACGGTCGTCGAGGGCAGCGACTGTCCGGCGAGCGGCACGACCAGCAGCGTCCAGGTGAACAGGCTCAGGCCGGCGAGCACGATCAGCGTGTCGACCAGCCGGGCCCACAGCACGAGCGGGCTGCCGCGCATCGCGATGACGAGCACTGCGATCGCGGCCAGCGGGAACGCGCCGCAGGTGAGGAAGTCGACCGTGGACGGGACGGTGATCTCGCCGCGCAGGTCGTCGCCGAGCACGACGTAGTTGCTGGCGAGCAGCAGCAGTCCGGCGAAGGCGAGCAGCCGCCAGGCGGGCAGCCGGTCGAGGCGGCTGAGCGCGGGTCCCACGGAGATCGCGCCGATCGCCGCGACCCCGACGAGGAGCCAGATGACGGCGCGGCCGAGCGGCGGGAACAGCGGGCAGACCAGCAGCAGGCAGGCCTCGAAGGCCAGGTACCAGCGGAGCGCGGGCCGGGCACGCATGCCTCAAGCTTGCGCCCTTTCCGCTGTTCGCACGAGTGGGGCAGGCCGGATGGGCGCGGCACTAGTCATTAGCTCTGCTTTGGAATTACCCTGGCTCCATGGACGACCCCAAGGGCCTGGCCGACGACCTCTCCGCCTGCCTCTCCGGGCTGCACCGCACGATCCGCCGGCACGTGCGCTCGCGGCTCGCCCTCGAACCGCTCGCCGGGGCGCAGGGCGATCTGCTGCGCCTGGTCGTGGAGCGACCGGGCATCAGCGTATCGGCCGCCGCGAAGGAGCTGCGGCTGGCCGGGAACTCCGTGTCCACGCAGGTCCAGCAGCTCGCCCGGCTCGGCTACCTGACCAGGGAGACCTCCCCCACCGACCGGCGCGGCGCCGTGCTGCGCGCGACCGGCGCGGGCGAGGAGCGGCTGGCCCTGTGGGCCGACGAGCGCGCGGAACTGTTCGAGCGTCAGCTGCACCGGCTCAGCGAGCAGGACGTGGACGCGCTCGCCGCGGCGCTGCCCGCGCTGCGCGCCCTGACGGACCTCATCGGCACGGACCGGGAAGCCTGATGACCACTGAGAGTGCTGAGACCACTGAGACCGCTGAGATACCCGCCCTCGAGGTCACCGGCCTCGTCTACGCCTACAAGCAGAACCGCGCCGTGGACGGGATCGACCTGCGCGTCGCGCCCGGCTCGGTCTACGGGCTGCTCGGCCCGAACGGGGCGGGCAAGACCACCGCGATCCGCGCGATCACGACCCTGCTTCCCATCCCGGCCGGCATGGTCAGGGTCTTCGGCCGCGACCCGGCCCGCGACCAGATGGGCGTGCGCCGCTCGCTGGGCTACGTCCCGCAGCAGCTGTCCGCGGACCAGGGCCTGACCGGCCGGGAGAACGTCACCAACTTCGCGCGGCTGTTCGACGTGCCGCGCTCGGTCCGCGCCGCGAAGGTCGAGCGCGCCCTCGACGCCGTCGGCCTGCTGGACGTCGCCGACCGGATGGCCTCGGCGTACTCCGGCGGCATGGTGCGCCGGCTCGAACTGGCCCAGGCCCTGGTCTCCTCCCCCAGGCTGCTGATCCTCGACGAGCCGACGATCGGCCTCGACCCGATCGCGCGCGACTCGGTGTGGAAGCACATCGCCGAGGTGCGCGCGGCGACCGGGATGACCGTCCTGGTGACGACGCATTACATGGACGAGGCCGAAGAGCACTGCGACCGGATCTCGCTGATGCACCAGGGCAGGATCCAGGCGGTCGGCAGCCCCGAGGAGCTGATCGCCTCGCTCCCGGACAGCCGCCGGGACGCGGCGTCGCTCGAGGACGTGTTCCGCTACTACTCCGGCGGTGCCGGGCTCGACGAGGCAGTTGAAGGAGGGATGCGCGATGTCCGTAGTACCCGCGCCACGGCGAACCGCGTCCGCTGAGGCCGACGCGCTGCTGACGACGGCTCACCCGGTGCGCACCGGCTGGAGCGTGCTGCCCGCGCGCATGGTCGCGCTGTGCATCGTGGAGCTGCAGAAGATCCGGCACGACCGCTCGGAGATCTACTCCCGCGCGATCCAGCCGCTGCTGTGGCTCGCCGTGTACGGCGAGACCTTCACCAAGATCCACGCGATCCCGACCGGGAACACGCCGTACCTGGACTACCTCGCGCCGGGCATCATCGCGCAGTCGGCGATGTTCATCGCGATCTTCTACGGCATCCAGATCATCTGGGAGCGCGACGCGGGCGTGCTGACGAAGCTGATGGTCACCCCGACCCCGCGCGCGGCGCTGGTGGCGGCGAAGGCCTTCGCCTCGGGCGCCAAGGCGGTGATCCAGGCGGTCGTGGTGCTGATCATGGCGGCGCTGCTCGGCGTCGGGATGACGTGGAACCCGCTGAAGCTGCTGGGCGTGCTGCTGATCGTGGTGCTCGGCTCCGGGTTCTTCGCCTGCCTGTCGATGTCGATCGCCGGGATCGTGCTCACCCGGGACCGGCTGATGGGCATCGGCCAGGCGATCACCATGCCGCTGTTCTTCACCTCCTCGGCGCTGTATCCGATCTCGGTGATGCCGGGCTGGCTGCAGCCGATCTCCCGGATCAATCCGCTGACGTACGAGGTGAACGGGCTGCGCGCGCTGCTGATCGGCTCGGCCACGAACCTGCCGCTCGACCTCGGCGTGCTGGCCGGGTCCGCCGTGCTCGCGGTGGCGGTCGCCTCGATGCTGATGCCGCGGCTGGTCAAGGGCTGACGGGGCACGGCGCCCGGCACGGCGCCCCCTCGGCCCCTGTACTCGTGGGCGGGGCGCGATAACCTACCCGATACACCGACAACGGTTCCGTCGTTCTCCCCGGCGGCCCGCGGTCGTTGACCGAGTTCCGCGAGGCACGCCGTGTACCGGTGTGTCCCTCAGCCGATCTCGGCGAGGACTGCATCTAGGCTGGGGTTTGACGTCAACGGAAGGATCGGGAATGGCGTACCGCGTCACCTTCGTGTGCACCGGCAACATCTGCCGGTCCCCCATGGCCGAGCACGTGCTGCGCGGCCACCTCGGGCGCGAGGGGCTGGGGGCGCGGGTGGAAGTGGACAGCAGCGGGACCGGCGGCTGGCACGTCGGGGACCCGGCCGACCACCGGACCGTGCGGGTGCTGCGCCGGCACGGCTACACCTCGGCGCACCGGGCCCGGCGGTTCAAGCCGGACTGGTTCGACGGCTACGACCTGATCCTGGCGCTGGACACCGGGCACCTGCAGCAGTTGCGGAAGCTGGCGCGCGGGCCGCAGGACGCGGCGAAGCTCAGGCTGCTGCGATCCTATGATCCGGCCGCGGGCACCCGGCAGGACGTGCCGGACCCGTACTACGGCGGGGACGCGGACTTCGAGCACGTGCTCGACCTCTGCGAGGCGGCGATGCCGCGGCTGATCCGGGAGATCCGCGCGGCGCTCGCCGAGCAGCCCGAGGACGAGGCCGACGAGCTGCTCGACGAGGACGCCGAGGTCGAGGTGGACGACCGCTCGCTGCGCCGCTAGCCGGGGTTGATCGCCGTCAGCCGCTCGATCGCGTCCTTGATCGCCGCTTCGAAGGCCGTGCTTCCGGTGTGCCCGGAGTCCTCGATCACGACGAGTTCGCTGCCGGGCCAGGCCTTGGCGAGGTCCCAGGCGGTCTTGGCCGGGCAGCCGAGGTCCATCCGGCCGTGCACGAAGATCGCCGGGATTCCGGCGAGTTTCCCGGCGTTGCGGATCAGCTCGCCGTCCTCGAGGAAGCCGATGTTGGAGAAGTAGTGCGCGCAGATGCGCACGAAGGCGAGCCGGGCGTCGTCGACCCGCGCGCTGTACGCGCCGGGCGAGCCGTTGGCCTCCTGCGAGATGACCGCGTCCTCCCAGGTCATCCACTCCTGCGCGGTGCGGGCACGCACGTCCGGGTCGGGGTGCGCCATCAGCCTGCCGTAGGCGGCGAGCAGGTCGAACACGTCCTCGCCGCGCTCGGCGGCGGGGATGTACTCGCGGAAGCGATCCTGCGCCTCGGGGAAGATCCGGCCGGCGCCCTCGTAGAGCCAGTACACGCCCTCGCGGTCGGTCGTGGTCACGGACGGGATCAGCACGCTGGTCACGCGCTCGGGGTGCCGCTCGGCGTAGGCGATGATGAGCGTGGAGCCCCAGGAGCCGCCGTACAGCATCCAGGCGTCGATGCCGAGGTGCTCGCGCAGCAGTTCCATGTCGGCGATGAGGTTCTCGGTGGTATTGGCGCTCAGGTCCGTGGCCGGGTCGCCGGCGTGCGGGAGGCTGCGGCCGCAGTTGCGTTGGTCGAACAGGATGTGTCGGTGTCGTTGCGGGTCGAACGCGCCGCGCGCTCTGACGCTGCATCCGGCGCCGGGGCCGCCGTGCACGTAGAGCACGGGCATGCCCTCGGGGTTGCCGACCTGCTCGTAGTAGACCTGGTTGCCGTCCGCTGCGCGGGGTGAACGAACCCCGACCTCGAGCAGGCCGGAGTCGAAGGGTTCGGTCACGGGGAATCTGGACATGGAGATACTCCTCGTCGGTGGAATGGGAGCGCCCCACTTTAGCCCCTTACCCGCTGCTGATCACGCGGTTATGATCGGCCGCATGGCGCCCACGGATGCATTCACCACCCGTCCGGAGCTCGCGGGGACCTTCGGGATGGTCGCGAGCACGCACTATCTGGCGACGGCCGCCGGCATGGCCGTGCTCGAGCGCGGGGGCAACGCCTTCGACGCGGCCGCCGCCGTCGCGTTCACGCTGCATGTGGTCGAGCCGCATCTGAACGGGCCGGGCGGCGATGTGCCGATCATCCTGGCGACGGCCGCGGACCCGGTTCCGCGGGTGCTGTGCGGCCAGGGCCCGGCTCCGTCCGCGGCGACGATCGAGCACTTCGACGGCCTCGGGCTCACGCTGATTCCCGGAAGCGGGCAGTTGGCGGCGGTCGTGCCGGGCGCGGTCGGCGCGTGGCTGACGCTGCTGCGCGATCACGGCACGCTGCCGCTGCGCGACGTGCTCGACTACGCGATCGGATACGCCGAGCACGGCCACCCGCTGGTCGCCGGCGTGGTCGGCACGATCGGCGCCGTAGCGGACCTCTTCCGTACGCGGTGGCCGGATTCGGCGGCGCAGTGGCTGCCGGACGGGCGGGTGCCGCTGCGGCACGAGATGCTGCGGCTGCCCGTGCTCGCGGCGACGTATCGCAGGGTGTTGAGTGAGGCGGAGGCTGCGGGCGCGGACCGCGAGGCGCAGCTGGAGGCCGCGTATCGGGCGTGGTACGAGGGTTTCGTCGCGGAGGCCGTGGACGGGTTCGCGGCGCGCGAGGTGTTCGACGAGACCGGCCACGCGCATCGTGGCCTGCTCGGCGGCGCGGACATGGCGGCGTGGAAGGCCTCGTATGAGCCGACGATCAGCCTGGACTGGCGCGGCGTGACGGTGCACAAGGCCGGGCCCTGGAGTCAGGGTCCTGTGCTGCTGCAGCAGCTCGGGATGCTGGACGCGCTCGGTGAGCTGCCGCCGCACGGCAGCGCGGAGCGGGTCCACCGGGTGGTGGAGGTGGCGAAGCTGGCGTTCGCGGACCGCGAGGCGTACTACGGTGACGCGCCCGAGGCGTACGCGGCGCTGCCGGATCTGCTCGACCCGGAGTATCTCAAGGCGCGGGCTTCACTGGTCGGGGATCAGGCGTCCGCGCAGCTGCGGCCGGGCGGTCCCGGCGGGCGCACGCCGCGGCTGCCGGGATTCCTCGCGCTGCCCGAGGCGTATGCGGACAGCGGCGAGCTGACCGATGCGATGGCGCAGGTCGAACAGGTCGACTCGGCGGGACGGACGCGCGGGGACACCTGCCACATCGACGTCGTGGACCGCCGGGGGAACCTGGTGTCGGCCACGCCCTCGGGCGGCTGGCTGCAGTCGAACCCGACGATCCCGCAGCTCGGGTTCTGCCTCGGCACGCGCGCGCAGATGTTCTGGCTGGAGCCGGGGCTGCCGAACAGCCTCGCCCCGGGCAGGCGTCCGCGCACCACGCTCACCCCGTCGATGCTCACCCGCGACGGCGTGCCGGTGACGGCCTTCGGCACGCCGGGCGGCGACCAGCAGGACCAGTGGCAGCTGCTGTTCCTGCTCAACCACATCGGGGACGGGCTGAACCTGCAGGCCGCGATCGACGCGCCGGCGTGGCACAGCAGCGCGATGCCCGCGTCCTTCGCCCCGCGCAAGCGCGCGCCGCGGGACCTCGTCATCGAGGACAGATTCGGTGACGAGGTGTTCGCGGAGCTCGCGGAGCGCGGCCACCGCGCGGTGCGCTCCGGGGCGTGGTCGCTGGGCCGGCTCTCGGCGGTCAGCCGGGACCCGGCGACCGGGGTGCTGCGGGCCGGGGCGAACCCGCGGTCGATGCAGGGTTACGCGGCGGGCCGCTGAATTCTGGTCAGGCCGGGCGGCGGCGCGGCGCCGCCCGGTGCAGCAGCAGGTAGACCTCGCAGCCGAGGCAGTAGTCGAAGGCGGCGTTCAGGAACGCGGCGGCGAGCGCGAGCCCGGTGGCGATCATGGCGGCCACGTCCCAGCCGACCAGGTAGCAGAAGGAGCCGACGAGCGCGAAGCCGAGCCCGACGAACTGCGCGAAGATCGGCGGGGCCGGGTTCTCCAGCTCGGTCGGCGGGCCCAGCCGGGGGCGCACGAAGCGCCGGTAGAGCCAGCCGTAGGGCGCGAGCCTGAGGTCGGAGAAGGCGCTGAGCGCGAAGACGATCGCCTGGGCGGCGAGCAGCCAGCCCCAGCCGGTCGCCAGCACGACGACGAGCACGACGGTGGTGATCGCGGCGCCGAAGCGCGGGCCGCGCGGGTCGATGAACGGCTTGAGCGGGGCCGCGCCGCGATCCGTGCTGTCGCCGGTATCAGGGGTCTGCGTGTGCTGGGCCATGGCGGGGATCCTTGCGGGGAGAGGAAGGGTGTGGGCGCGTCAGGCGGCCGCGGCGGCGGCCGAGCCGACGGCGGCGAGGACCTGCTCGCGGCGCGGCACTCCCCCGGCGCGGGCGGTCTCCCGGCCGGAGGGGTCGAGCACGAGCGTGGTCGGGGTGCGCAGGATGCCGAGTTCGCGCACGAGGTCGAGGTGGGATTCGGCGTCGAGGTCGTAGTGCGCGACGCCGTCGACGTCCTCGGCGACCTTCGCGAGCAGCACGCGCGTGGTCCGGCACGGCGCGCAGAACGCGGAGCTGAACTGCACGAGCGTGGCCCGCGCGCCGAGCGGCCCGCCGAGCGTCGGCTCGGTCAGCGGCGCGCCGGCCGCGTCTTCGGAGCGCGGTTCACGAGAGCGCATGACGCCGTCCGTCCGCCTGCGCCACAGGCCGAAGGCGCTCGCGGCGAGCAGCACGAGTGCGGCGATGATCAGACCGGGGTTCACGATGTCCGTCCAGAAGGGATGCAGGCGAGAAGGGTGGTGTGGGCGAGAGCGCGGAGCGGGCGCGGTTGCTCATCGGCAGGGCGGACAGGAGGCCGACCACACCAGGCCGTAGTCGATGTGCTCGCGGCGCACCAGCGGCACGGCGCGGCTACGGAACGACTGCATGCCCACGATGATAACTCCTGGTCATCGCCGCGTCCAAGGTCATCGGGATTCGCCGGTGCGAGCCCATGATCCGATTACTCCCTCGGACGGGCGCTCGCCGGGCGTGGCGTGCCGCGGAGCGCGGCACGTAGCCCGTTATGTACGTTATGTATCTGGCATGAAGCTCAAGCTCTTCCCGCGCAGACTCGCGTCGCTCACCCTGGCCATCGCCACGGTGCCGGGCGTGGCGCCGCTGACCGCCGCCGGCCAGGCTCCGGTGCCGACACCGATGCCGATGATCCCCGCGCCGGCCCCCGGCGGGTGGACGCGGCAGAGCCCGGACGCCCCGAGCGTGCGACTGGCGGCGACGTTCGCGGTGACGGTCCTGGGCCGGGAGTTCGGGCACCCGTACGTCGTCGAGCGCATCTCGCGCGCCGAGTCGCAGGTCGTGGAGGGCGCGGACTACCGGGTACGGATGCGGATCGCCGAGGTCCAGGACTCGATCCTCGGCGCGCGCAAGGACTGCACCGTCGTCGTCTGGTCGCGCCCCTGGCTCAAGCCCGCGGACGTGCTCACCTCTTTTGACTGCCAGGCCGTGGACTCGGACAGCTGAACCGCTGATCGCCGCGCCGCGCGAAACCGCGCCCCGCCCCGACTCGGGCCCGCCTTGCAGGCTCCCCCAATTAGTTATACGGTATTAACAATTCGCATAGCATAACTAAGCACCTTGGGGGGTGCCTCGTGCCGGACCTGTCGCCGCAGCGGCGGAAACTCGTGCTCGCGATCTGCTGCATGAGCCTTTTCATCGTCGGGCTCGACGTGACGATCGTGAACGTCGCACTGCCCACCATCGGGAGCGACTTCCACGCGCAGCTCACCGACCTGCAGTGGATCATGGACGCGTACACGCTGGTGCTGGCCTCGTTCCTGATCCTGGCCGGATCGACCGCCGACCGGCTCGGGCGGCGGCGGATATTCCGGATCGGGCTGATGCTGTTCACGCTCGGCTCGCTGATGTGCTCGGTCGCCCCCTCGCTCGGCTGGCTGGTGGCGGCGCGCGTCGTGCAGGCGCTCGGCGGGAGCATGCTCAACCCGGTCGCGCTGTCCATCGTGACCAACACGATCACCGACGCGAAGGAGCGGGCGCGGGCGATCGGCGTGTGGGGCGCGGTGTTCGGACTGTCGATGGCGCTCGGCCCGGTGATCGGCGGCGCGCTGGTCTCCGCGGTCGGCTGGCGGGCGATCTTCTGGGTGAACGTGCCGGTCGGGATCGCGGCGCTGGTGCTGACCACGCTGTTCGTGCCCGAGTCGAAGGCACCGCGGGCCCGCCGCTTCGACCCCTTCGGCCAGACGCTCGTGATCGTGGCGCTCGCCAGCGGGACCTCGGCGATCATCGAGGGCCCGCGGCGCGGCTGGGGCAGCGGCCTGATCATCGGACTGTTCGTCCTCGCGATCCTGGCCGTCGCCGGACTCGTCAGATACGAGAACCGCCGCGAAGAGCCGCTGATCGACCCGCGGTTCTTCCGCTCGATGCCGTTCGCCGGCGCGACGGTCATCGCCGTCTCGGCGTTCCTCTGCCTGGCCGGGTTCCTGTTCCTCAATGCCCTGTACCTGCAGGACGTGCGCGGCTTCTCGGCCGTGCGCACCGGCCTGATGACGCTGCCGATGGCCGCCGCGAACATGCTGTTCTCACCGATCTCCGGGCGCATCGTCGGCACGCGCGGCCCGCGCCTGCCGCTGATGCTGTCCTCGGTGTTCCTGGTGCTGGGCGCGCTGCTGATGACCACGTTCACGCCGACCACGTCGCTGCTCGTGGTCGCGGTCGCGTACGTGCTGATGGGCGTCGGTTTCGGGTTCGTCAACGCGCCGATCACGAATACGGCCGTGTCCGGGATGCCGCGGTCGCAGGCCGGTGTCGCGGCGGCGGTCGCCTCGACGAGCCGTCAGGCCGGCAGCTCGCTCGGCGTCGCGATCTTCGGCTCGATCCTCGCCTCGGGGAGCACCTTCACCCACGCGAGCCACGTGTGCTGGTGGGTGGCGGTCGGCTGCGCCGTACTGATCGGCGTGCTCGGTATCATCACGACGGGCCGCACGGCCAAGGCGAGCGCCGCGCGCACGGCGGCGATCTTCACGCCGTCCGACGGGGCGGCGAGGGTGACGGTGGGGCAGGCGGCATCATGAGCACGAGCATTGACACCAGCGTCGATATCGGCCGCGAGCAGGAGTTGCGGCTGATCTGGGACCGGATCCGCACGATGGTCTACGACGACGACCGGCGGGCGGAGGTCTCGGCGGCGGCCGGTCTGAGCTTCGTGAAGGTCAAGGCGCTGCGCAGGCTGCTGAAGCAGCCGATGCCGATGCGCGACCTGGCCGCGCTTCTGGTGGTGGACAAGCCGTACATGACGCAGGTCGTGGACGCGCTCGAGGAGCGCGGCCTGGTGCTGCGCACGGTGGACGTGCGCGACCGCCGCTGCCGGATCGTCTCGCTGACCGAGGAGGGGCGCGAGGTGGCGCTGCGTTCGGAGGAGATCCTGACGCGTCCGCCGGCCGTGCTCGCGCTGCTGCCCGACGCGGATCTGGCCGAGCTGACCAGGATTCTGGCGAGCCTGCCGACGACGGGCGACGGCGAACCGTCCTGATCCGCCGATCCTCCGCCGCAGGCTCCGGCACGGAAATATCGTCAGTCGCGGCGCCGGTGCCGCATCCGCGCGATGCTGACCGGCACGATCGCGATGATGAACACGACGAGCACGGTGCTGAGCCGCTTGAACGGCGTGGTGTGGAAGGTCTGCGCGGTCGGCACGATCATCTCCGGGGACGACGTGGCCGGTTTCGGGGTCGTCCGCCTGGGGGTCGGCGTGGGCGTCGGCGGCGGTGTGGGCGCGGGCGGCGTCGGGATGGCCTGCGGCACGGTCCGCGGGCTCGGGGCCGGCGGCGCGGACGTCTGCGCGACGCGCGGCGCGGGTGTGCTCGCGCGGGATGTGCTGGGCGCGGGGGTCGACGGCGGCGGGGGCAGCGTGCAGACCGGATACCCCGTCGCGGAGGCCGACGGCGTCGGTGTCGCGGTCCCGGTCGGGCAGTCGTCCCCGGGCAGGCCCACGGTCACGATCGACGTGCCGCCGAGGGTGAGCGTCAGGCCGTCGCCGCAGTCGGTGACCGTGATCACGGACCCGGGGCCCGGTGTGCCGGCCGCGGCTTCGGCCAGCCCGACCGGGACCGCGACGACCACCGCGCACACGCCGACGACCGCGGCCGCGCGGCGGCCCTGGACGTATCTTCGGCCCATCTCAGTTCGAGCCCGGTGCGGCGAGGAACTGGTGCAGCGGTGTCGCGTCCGTATGGATCAGGCCGTGATAGAGCGACTCCAGGTCGAGCACGAACCAGAACGACAGGCACACCAGCAGCGTGGAGACGGTCAGGCCCGCGAAGGCGATCGCGTCGCCGCGCAGTCCGAGCGCGAGCGGCGTCAGGATCGTGATGAAGCTGAGCGCGCCGAGCGCGATGAGCAGCACCGGGGAGGTCTCCGAGTTCGAGGCGGCGAGCCGGTCCGCGCGGGCGGCGGACAGCGCCTGGTACTCGCCGATCGCCTGGTCCTCGATCGTGCCGAGCGAGGTGTTGGCGGCCACGGGGTGCGTGACCGCGGCCTGACCGGTGTTCAGCGCCTGGGCCGCGGCGTCGTTGACGGCTTCCGCGGGCGGCGGCCATTCGTGCCCGAGGACGGCGTTCGCGTAGTCGATCGCGGAGGCGCGGACCGTGGCGCCCTCCGCCGCGGGCATCCGGTCGGCGGTCTGCACGAGCGCGGTCAACGCGGTGGCCTCGGTGCGTACGTCGGCGTTGATCTGGTCCACGTTCTGCCACTGCACCACGACGACGAGCGCCAGAAGAATCATATACAACGTAGAGATGAAAGTGTTGACGTAGTCGAGTGCTGATGCGTCTTTCCGCTCGGGTTTGTGCTCTTTACGCACCTTTTCGGTGACCGCCAAAGCCGCTATGGCGGCCAATACCAGAATTATCAGCACCGCGATGCCCACGACGCAATCCCCTCCCACCAAGTACTGAACCAGCCGGTTCCTCGAACGCACATCCCCTCAGCGTTCAAGCGGAATCCACCGGTTCGGGGGATTTACAGATCGCGCTGAATCGCGCTGTGGTTCTCGTGCGCCGGATACGCATCCGTACTCGCGCTCTTGACGACCCGTTCGACTCACCCTGATGTGCGGTCAGTTCCGTGGGAGCAGGGTTGAGAATGTTTCGGGAGTGCTCACCTCCCGATAGAGGGGACTGTCATCCATGCCCGACAACCGTTACACCAGGCGGCGCGTGCTGGGCACCGCCGCGGGCGTCGCGGGAGCGGCCGCCGGACTCGACCTGCTGCCGGGCTCCGTGCGCAGGGCCCTCGCCGACCAGCGGACGGTCGGCGGTTTCGACGCCATCGAGCACGTGGTCCTGCTGATGCAGGAGAACCGCTCGTTCGACCACTACTTCGGCACGATGCCCGGCGTGCGCGGCTTCGGCGACCCGGAGGCGCTGCGCCTGCCGACCGGCGAGTCCGTGTTCTACCAGCCGGACGCCGCCAACCCGGACGGCCACACCCTGCCGTTCCACCTCGACACGAAGACCACCAGCGCGCAGGCGATCCCGTCGACCAGCCACGCGTGGGCGGTGCAGCACCAGGCGTGGAACGACGGCGCGATGGACCAGTGGCTGCCCGCGCACCGCGCGGCGGACGGCGTCAACGGCCCGTACGTCATGGGCTACTACGAGCGCGAGGACATCCCCTTCCAGTTCGCGCTGGCAGACGCGTTCACCGTGTGCGACAACTCGTTCAGTTCGGTGCTCGGCCCGACGTGGCCGAACCGGCTCTACTGGATGACCGGAACGATCGACCCGAACGGGGTGCACGGCGGGCCGATCACCTCGAACTCGTACCCGAACGGCGCGTACACCTGGACCACCTACGCCGAGCGGCTGCAGGCGGCCGGGATCTCCTGGCGGGTCTACCAGGAGCGGGACAACTACGGCTGCAACATGCTGGAGAACTTCGCCAGGTTCCAGAACGCGCGGCCCGGAGACCCGCTGTACGACAACGGGATGGCCCGCCGGCCCGCCGGGGCCTTCGAGGACGACGCGCGCAACGACGACCTGCCGCAGGTCTCCTGGATCATCCCGACCTCGACCCAGTCCGAGCACCCGGACTACCTGCCGGCGGCCGGCGCGGACTTCGTCGCGAGCAAGATCGAGGCGATCGCCGCGAACCCGAAGGTGTGGGCGAAGACCGTGTTCATCCTCAGCTACGACGAGAACGACGGCCTGTTCGACCACGTGCCGCCACCCACCCCGCGCCCCGGCACCGCGGACGAGTTCATCGGCGGCCTGCCGGTCGGCAGCGGCTTCCGCGTCCCGACGATCCTCGTCAGCCCGTGGACCGCGGGCGGCTGGGTGTGCACCGAGCGCTTCGACCACACCTCCTCGCTGCGCTTGCTCGAGCGCTTCACCGGCGTCGAGGAGACGAACATCAGCGACTGGCGGCGGCGCACGTTCGGCGACTTCACCTCGGCGTTCCGCTTCGACTCCGCGGACCCGGGCTTCCCGAGCCTGCCGAACACGGCGCAACTGCACGCCGAGGCCCGGCAGGAGGTCGCGGACTACCCGGCACCGAGCCTGCCGGGTGCGGGCCAGACCCCGCCGGAGCAGCAGTGGGGCTGGAAGCCGACCATCTGAGAGGCGGCGTCCGACGCGGCGTCCGACGCACCGTCCGTGGAGGGGCCGCCGCGGATTCGGTAGGCCCTACTCGGTTGACGCACCGATTACGATCACGGCATGTCGACAACTGATTCCGCGTTCCCGCCGTCCGCGTATCCGCTCGCCGAGCGGCTGGATCTCGTCGAGGAGCTGCACGGGCAGCGGATCGCCGACCCGTACCGCCGGCTCGAGGATCCGGCCGCCGCGCGGACCGTGGCGTGGTCGGCCGCGCAGGACGAGCTGTTCGCCGCGTTCCAGGACGCGGCGCCGGACGGCGGCGTGCGGCGCGAGGCGTTCCGGGCGCGGGTCGGCGAGCTCGCCGACGCGGGCGAGGTCACCGCCCCGGTGTGGCGCGGCGAGCGGCGGTTCTTCACCCGCCGTGCCCCGGGCCAGGAGCATTCCGTGCTGCTGACGGCCGGTCAGGACGGGGTCGAGCGGGTGCTGATCGACCCGACGGCGATCGACCCGACGGGCGCGACGACGCTCGACCTGTGGTTTCCCTCGCGCGACGGGGCGCTGCTGGCGTATCTCGTGTCGGCGGGCGGCACCGAGGAGGCGCTGCTGCGGGTGATCGACGTGCAGACCGGGGACCTCGTCGACGGCCCGATCGACCGGGCCCGCTACTCGCAGGTCGCCTGGCTCCCGGACGGCATGGCCTACTACTACACCCGCCGGCTCGCCCCCGAACTGGTGCCGGAGGACGAGAGGCAGTACTACCGGCGCGTCTACCTGCACCGGCTCAACACGGACCCGGCCGAGGACGTGCTCGTGTTCGGCGACGGGCTGGACAAGACGAACTTCTACGGCCTGACCGTCTCGCGCGACGGCCGGTGGCTCGCGGTGAGCACCTACCGCGGCACCTCGGTCAGCAACGACCTGCACCTGGCCGACCTCACCGAATCCGGGCCCGAAAAGCCGCGCTGGATCGCCGTGCAGGAGGGCGTGGAGGCGCAGGTCCAGATCCACTTCGGGCACGACGGGAAGTTCTACCTGAGCACGGACCGCGACGCGCCGAACCTGCGGCTATGCGTCGCCGACCCGGACGCCCTCGCCTACGAGCGGTGGCGCGACGTACTGCCGGAGAATCCCACGGCGGTGCTGGAGGATTTCGTCATCCTCCAAGGCGAAGGGCTCGCCAAGCCCGCCGTGCTCGGGCTCTACGCCTGGCACGGCGTCAGCCGGCTGCATCTGTTCGACCTCGGCTCGGGCGAGCTGATCGCTGACGTCGCGACGCCCGGCGCGGGCACGATCTCTGCCCTCTACGGCAACCAGGACGGCGGGGCGCGTGCCTGGTTCGGCTACGTCGACCACGTGACCCCGGTCAAGGTGCTGGCCTTCGACGCCCGCACCCGCGAGGTCACGACGTGGGCCGACACTCCGGGCGCGGTCCAGCTCGCGACGGTGCACGTGCGGCACGTGCTCTACCCGTCCAAGGACGGCACGATGATCCCGCTGACGATCCTCGCGCCCGCCGGCGAGCCGGACCGCCCGCGACCGACGATCCTCTACGGCTACGGCGGCTTCTCCCTCACCCTCTCCCCCGACTTCGCCGCGCTGCGCCTGGCGTGGGTCGAGGCGGGCGGCGTCTTCGCGATCGCCAACCTGCGGGGCGGCACCGAGGAGGGCGAGACCTGGCACCGCGCCGGGCGGCTCGACAAGAAGCAGAACGTGTTCGACGACTTCCACGCCGCGGGCGACCACCTCACGGCCGAGGGCTGGACCACACGCGAGCAGCTGGGCATCTTCGGCGGCTCCAACGGCGGGCTGCTCGTCGGCACCGCGCTGACGCAGCGCCCGGACGCGTACTCGGCCGTCGTCTGCTCGGCGCCGCTGCTCGACATGCTGCGCTACGAACTGTTCGGCCTCGGCGCGCTGTGGAACGTCGAGTACGGCTCGGCCGAGGTCCCCGAGGAATTCGGCTGGCTGCGCGCCTACTCCCCGTACCACAACGTCCACGAGGGCACCGCGTACCCTGCGACGCTGTTCACGATCTTCGAAGGCGACACGCGCGTGGACACGCTGCACGCCCGCAAGCTCGCCGCGGCCCTGCAGCACGCCACGTCCGCCGCGATCGACGAGCGTCCGATCCTGGTGCGCCGCGAGCACAACGTCGGACACAGCACCCGGTCCGTCACCCGCTCGCTCACGCTCTGGGCGGACCAGCTGTCGTTCTTCGCCCGCCAACTGGGCCTGGACGGCACGCCGGAGCGCTGACCGCCGATCTTTGTCGGTAGGGCCGTGCACAATCGTTTCCATGAGATGGGTCGTGTGCGCGGACGAGGACGGCGGGGGCAGGCTGGCGCTGCTGGCCGAACCCGCGCCGTCCCCGTCCGCCGCGTCCCCGTCCGCGCACGACCCGGATGCGCGCCCCGCGGCTGAGGTGACCGTCGCCGAGGTCCGCGACGTGCCCGACCTCCCCTCCGCCATCCGCGAACTCGAGTCCACCCACCGCCCCCGCTGGATCTGGGCCGACACCGCGCGGCTGTACCCGGGTCTGCTCCGCGCCGGCATCCGGATCTCGCGCTGCCACGACGTCGTGCTCGTCGACGAGATCCTCGCCGCCCGCGCCGGACGCTTCGGCGCGCCGCGCACACTCGGCGCCGCCTACGCCCGGCTGCACGACCTGCCGGTCCCCGACGTGGGCCGGATGACCGCCGCGACCGAGGCGGTCGGCGGCGGCGGTCCGCAGCAGGACGCGCTCTTCTCCGCCGACGACACCGGCCTGCCCACCGAGGTCGAGCCGCTGTCCGCGCTCATCGAGGTCTACCAAGCCCAGCTCGCCGAACTCGACGCCGCCGGGCGCGAGGTCAGGCTGCTGGCCGCCGCCGAATCGGCCGGAGGCCTCGCCGCGGCCGAGATGACCCACGCCGGGCTGCCCCTCGACCCAGGACTCCACTCGGCGAACCTCACCGAAGCCCTCGGCCCCATGCCCGCCTTCGCCGGCCCCGGCGCCCGCCCCGCCAAGCTCCAAACCCTCGTCGAACACGTCGCCGAGGCCTTCCGCACCCCCGCCCTCAACCCCGACTCCCCCACCCAGCTCCTCAAGGCCCTGTCGACCAACGGCCTGCCCGCGCACACCACCCGCGCCTGGGAGCTGCGCGGACTCGAACACCCCGGAGTGCCGCTGCTGCTCGAGTACAAGGAACTGGCCCGGCTCTACTCGGCGAACGGCTGGACGTGGCTGCGCGCCTGGGTGCGCGACGGCCGCTTCCGCCCCGAATACGTCGTCGGCGGCGTCGTCACCGGCCGCTGGGCCAGCCGCGGCGGCGGAGCGCTGCAACTGCCCGCGATGGTGCGCCGCGCCGTCGTCGCCGACCCCGGCTGGACCTTCGTCGTCGCCGACGCCGGCCAACTCGAGCCGCGGGTCCTCGCGGCGATGTCCGGCGACCGCGGCCTCGCGACCGCCGCGCAGGCCGAGGACCTCTACACCGAACTCGGCGACGTCTTCGGCGGCGACCGCGCGAAGGCCAAACTCGGCATGCTCGGCGCCATGTACGGCCAGACCAGCGGCGAGGTCGGCCCGCTGCTCGCCACCCTGCGCCGCAGATTCCCGCGCGCCATCGGCCTCGTCGACGACGCCGCCAAGTCAGGCATCGAGGGCCGCGTCGTGCACACCCGCCTAGGCCGCGCCTGCCCCCCGCCCTCCGCCCGCTGGAACCGCCTCGTCGCCGGCGCCGAGGGCGAGGCCAAGGCCGACCAGGTCCGCCACGACCGCGGCAGGTTCACCAGGAACTTCGTCGTCCAGGGCACCGCCGCCGAATGGGCCCTCGCCCTGATCGCGACCCTCCGCCAGAAGCTCGCCGACTCCCCCGCCGAACTGGTGTTCTTCCTGCACGACGAGGTCGTCCTGCACTGCGCCGGATCAGAGGCCGAGCACGTGCGGGCCGCCGTCACCGAATCCGCCCTCGAAGCCGCCCGCCTGGTGTTCGGCTCCACCCCCGTCCGCTTCCCCCTCCATCTCGCCACCGTCCCCTGCTACGCCGACGCGAAGTAGCTCAGCCGAGGCGGTCGAGTGCGGCTCGAAGCTCGTCGTAGGAGGTTGAGATGTCGAGGCCGAGGCGGCTGCGCTCGAGGCGCAGGCCCGCGATGTTCCTGGCCTCGTAGAGGGATCGGCGCCATCGGGCGTGCGGCGAGGGGTCGAGGGGGCCGTAGCCGTCCCAGAAGGTCTCGCGCTCGGCGGCGCTGCCGACGCCCGTCGTGCGGGTGGCGCGGTAGATCGCCCAGTCGGATTCGGGGTCGCCCCAGATCACCCGGTCGCAGTCGAACACGCCGGTGACGGTCGGCTCGGGCGCGTGCTCGGCGAGCATGACGTTGATGGTCCACAGGTCGCCGTGCAGCAGACGCGGGTCGCGCACCTCGTCGAGGATGTCCTTGCCGCGCAGGGCGATCGCGAGCACTTCCCGCGCGTCGTCCGCGGCGAGACCGGCGTCGTCGAGGTCGGCGATGATGTCGCGCAGCATCGCGGACACCGCTTCGCTCCACGTCGGGTGGCCGGGACGGCCGACGGGGCCGAATCGTTCGCCGCGCACGGCGTGGATCCGCTTGCTGATCTCGCCGAGCCGGCGGAAGAACGGACGCCACGCCTCGCGCGGGTACTGCCGCAGGCCTTCGCGCGCGGGGACGCCGGGCAGGAAGGACTGGAACATGTAGTCCCGGCCGATCACCTGGTGGGTGAAGTCCACTCCGAGCGTCCGCGGGAGCAGGGTGGCGATCGGCGCGAAGTACGGGGCGGCCGCGTGCTCGCTGCGCATGAACCCGCGTTCGCTGCGAAACTGCCGCGCGGGTTCCGGCGCGACGCGCAGGATGCACGCCGGTCCCCGCTCCAGCTCGACGCGGTACGTCGTGTTGTACGTGCCGTCGCCGAGTTCGACGGCCGCGACCACGTCCACCTCGCCCAGCAGCCGCGTGGCCATCGACTGGATCTGCTGCTCGGTCAGCGGCCGCTGGTACGCGTCGGCGGCACGGTCGACGGATTCCAGGCGCATATCGCCACCCTACATATCGCCACCCTAGCGATCCGCCACGGCGATTTCCCGCTCCTCCCGACGGCTCAGAGCTCGATGACGCGCGAGGGCTCGGTGACGACGCGGCCGCCGACCTCGGACCAGCCCGGTGCCTTGGCGGGCCGCACGTGCAGGAGGGAGCCGCGGCCCTGGTGGATCGTCACCTCGCGGCCCAGCCGCTGGGCCTGGAGGATGGCGGCGGCGCCGGTGGCCTCGTCCTCCGGGATGCCGATGCGGCCGGCGAAGGTCCGGGCCCGCACGATTCCCGCGGGCTCGTCGATCCAGGACCAGTGCTGGTGGTGGGCCTGCTCCTCGAGCGGCGGGACGGGCAGCTCGTCGACGCAGGCGGGCGAGGTGTGCTGGACGAAGTCGAAGTCGGGTGCGTACGCGGAGTTCGCGCGGATCCAGGTCACGTCGCCCTCGCGCCACGTGTCGACCGGCTCGGCCAGGCGCGGGCGCAGCACCGCCGGCTGGGTGCCGGCCGCCTCGGCCAGCACCCGGGAGGTGCCGACGAGCGGATGGCCGGCGAGCTTCATCTCGGCGGTCGGGTTGAAGATGCGCACGTGCGCGCCCTCGTCGTCGATCCGGTCCACGAACACGGTCTCGGAGAAACCCAGGCGCGCCGTCAGCTTCGGGCCGAGCTCCCCGTCGAGGCCCTGCGTGTCCAGGACCACACCCAGCTCGTTGCCGTAACGGCCGCCCTCGTCCGCGAACACCCGCACCACCAGCACATTCATCGTCATAGCGGCAGCCTACGGCCCGTCACCCGGCGGGCACGAGGGCCAATCGGGGCGCCGTGGCACCCCGCGCGCCCGCGGCGCGCCGAACGCGGAAGGTAACATGATCGCATGACTCAGACACCCGTGGCGTTCGTGATCGCGATGATGGAGGAGGCCGAGGGCGTCTTCGATCTGCCCTCCTGGACCGAGCTCAGCCTCGCGCCCTTCCCGGTCTACCGGCGCGGGGACGACGCGACGCAGGCCGTGGTCATCGTCAGCGGCATCGGCACCACCAACGCGGCCGCGGCCACCCAGCACGTGGTCGACCGCTTCTCCCCCGAGCGCGTGATCAACATGGGCGTGGTCGGCTGCCTCAACCACGACATCCCGATCGGCGCCGTGCACGCCGTCTCCACCTGCGCGTTCTTCGACGTCGATGTCACCGCGTTCGGCTACAAGATCGGCCAGATCCCGGAGACCGAGATCCACGAGTACCCGCTCACCGGCAACACCCCGCGGCCGCTGCCCACCGCGCGCCTGCTGTCCGGCGACACGTTCGTCACCGGCCGCGACGGCTTCCACCCCGAGCTCGCCGGCTTCGACGCCGACTTCGTCGACATGGAGCTCACCGCGATCGCGCACACGCTGCTGCGCAACGGCCTGCTCGGACAGCTCGAGAGCTACAAGGCACCCTCCGACTACTGCGACGGCGACTCTCCGGACGCCTTCGAGGAGAACCTGCCCTTCGCGCTCGGCAAGCTCGCCGTCGTCGCCGAGCAGATCCTGCGGTCACGCTGCGTCTCCGCCGCGCACGCCGAGCCGGCGGGAACCGCCCGATGACCGCCCCGACCGCGGCCATCAGCGTCGAATACCTGGCCAAGCACTCCTCCGGCAAGGACCACGTCGCCATGACCGGCGGCACCCTCGGCGCCGACAAGCGCGTCACCGGCACCGGGCCGCTGCGCCTGCAGCACGACTTCTTCCCGGTCACCACGGTCGATCCGGCCGAGCCGGGAGCCGCGCGGGACCGGCTGTTCGCGGGCATCCACTCGATCGAGCACGCCCTCGCGTCCCCGGACGGCGGCGACCTGCGCGCCCGGCTGGCCGAGGCGACCGGCCTCGGGCCGGACTTCGCCGCCCGCCTGATCGATATGAGCCCTTATATTCCAGGCCTGCTGAATGCCGCGGACGCCATGGGCGCCGCCGGGCTGCCGCTCGGATTCCGGTCCACGTTCGTGCTGCCGGACGCCGCAGGGAGCACTCTCTCGACCGCGAAGCTGCTGGCCGCGTACCGGGCGGCCCTCGCGGTCGTCCGGGAGAAGTTCCGCGCGGGCGAACCGGTGCCGTTCTCCACGCCCGAGGCCTGCGGACAGTACGACCTGCACTCCGCCGAGTCGGCCCTGGAACTGATCGAACTGGGGCTCACGGCCACCGCGTCCCCGGAGCAGATCACCGAGACGCACTCCGCGACCAACGCCGCCGAGCTGTACGTCTGCGACCTGCGCCTGGTCAAGCCGCGTCTGCCGGGGGCCCACGACCAGCAGGTCCTCGACCTGCTCGGCGGGCACCTGCTCTCCCAGCGCATCGAGCACGACGGCGTGAACCTGACGGCCGGGAACTTCGGCTGCAGCACCGGCGAATACCTCATGGTCGCCAACCCCGAGGGCCTCGCCCAGGACGCGCTGCTGCACCAGGCGCACCGCGAGGTCGCCGGAACCCTCGCCGAAACCGGCTCCTACACCGGCCAGGACCCGCTGCGGCACGCGGCCGCCGCCGACGCCCGCTTCAGTCTCGAGCAGATCGAGAAGTACAGCCCGGACGCGCTCCCCGGCTGAGCGACACAGGACCCTGCGACGCTGGCCGGGGCGGCGGCGGCGCCGAAGGCTCCGAGGGCGGCACACGGCGAGGCCGAGGCGGTTTCGTGACCTCGCCGTGACCATACCGCGTGGTCCGGATTTCAGTGTCGCTAAACGGTTTCTGGGATTCCGCTGAGCATCCCTAAGAATTCACGCTGCCGGGTCCTCAGCCGCCCATACCACCTTGGTCAAAGTGGATTCAGGCCACCGCCCGCTGTGGAAGACTGGCGACGTGAGCAAAGACTCCCCCGAGGGCGAGGCGGCCGATCGGCTCCGCCGGCCAGCGCGGATCGTGCGGCGGGCCCGGCGCAATGCCGCGCATCCCGAGCCCGCGCCGCCCGAGGAGACCGTGCCACGGCCCCGCTCGCTCGGCCTGGACCCCGCGGACCTCGCCGGGGCGCTGCTGGCCGACCTGGCCGAGATCGCCGACCAGGACGACCCCTTCGAGTTCGAGATGATGGTCTCGAGCTTCTGCGGAATCCTCGACATGGCGCAGAACGCCGCCCTCGTCGGCTCGCTGCCGCCCGACGTCGTCCCGACGCTCGTCGCCCACTTCGAGGAGCGCGCCGACGAGCTGTCCCTCGCCGTCCTGGCCAGCCTCGCGCTGCTCGCCGAGGGCGAGGCCGGAGCGGCCGCCGCCCGCGGCGCGGCCCGGCTGTGGCGCGCCGGGATCCTGCCGCCGGACTGGTTCGAGGAACTCGACCGCGCCCTGCACGTCGAGGACTGCCTCCGGGTACGCCGCGAACTCGACGGCGACCTGCTCTACCTGCTCTCCTTCCGCCGCGCCGGACGGCGGCACGCGTTCGCCGTCGTCGTCCGCGACGAGGACGAGGGCCCGGCCGAGGCCATCGCCCCGCTGCCCGCCGAGGTCCTGCCCGAGCGCCTCGCGGACATCGTCGGCGAACTCGTGCCCCGCGACGAACTCGACACCGTCACCGTCACGGAACTCGAACCCGCCGAGGCACGCCGCCTGCTGGAGACCGCCATACGCACCCGCGCGCTCCAGGACGCGCGACTCGACCTCGACGCCCGCTTCGCCCAGTGGGACGAGGCCGCCACCCCCGGCGTGCTCGGCGCCCCGCCCTACCCCACGATGCTCGCCGCGCTGCGCAACCGGCTCGACGCGCTCCCCGCGCCGCCGCGCCCGGTGCCCGACGCGGACCTGTGGTCGGACGAGGACTACCCCGACGGATTCGAATACGACTCCGACATGGTCTTCCCCGAGTTCCCGGCCGCGTTCGGCGCCGTCGTGTTCATCGCCGACCACCCGCACCGCGACGTCCCGGCCCCCGGCCCGGGCCTGACCCGCATCAGCCCGCCGCTGCGCCGCCTGCCGCTGGACGCACCCGCCCCCGTCTACCGGCTGCGCATCGACCTCAAGGGCGCCAAGCCGCCGATCTGGCGCCGCGTCGAGATCCCCGGCGACCTCACCCTCGCCGCCCTGCACGACGTCATCCAGACCGTCTTCGAGTGGGAGGGCTACCACCTGCACGTCTTCGAAACCGCATACGGCGACTTCGGCGACGGCGACGTGGACCTCGGACACGGCCTCGACGACGAGGTGACGATCGAACAGATCCTCACCGGCGCCGGCGCGAAGCTCACCTACGTCTACGACTACGGCGACTACTGGGAGCACGTCGTACGCGTCGAACGCACCTACCAGGGCGACCCCGAGGTTCACTACCCGCGCTGCATCGGCGGACGCCGCGCCGCGCCCCCCGAGGACTGCGGCGGACTGTGGGAGTACCAGGAATCGCTGCGCGAACACGGCGACGCCGGCGCCGACGTCTTCGACCGCGACGAACTCAACCGACGGCTGAACGAGGGACGCTGGCAGGGCGGCCACTGGGACGTCGGCGGACCCAGCTGACGGTCCCGGAACCTGCTCACGGCTCGGGCCCGGCGCGAGTCTCCTCGCACCGGGCCCGAATCCGGAAATCCGCCACACGAACCCGAAACCCGCGAACTCAGGCACCGAATTCTGTGGCGAAGCCGTGACGAACTACGGCAGCTGCGACTGGATCCAGTCGTTCAGCGCCGGGGACGACTCGAAGCTGGCGATCAGCGCGTACCGCGTGTGCGTCCCCGAATGGGCGCCGCCGTGCCACAGCCGCTCGGAGTCCACGACCGCCTGCTGACCGGCCGCCAGCGGGATCTGGTACTCGGTCTTCTTGTTGAACCGCTCCGAACGCACCAGCAGCCGGCTGGTGGAGTCATCGGTGAACTCGTGCCACACCCGCACGATCCAGCCGTTCGTGTCCGGGTTCTTCAGGTTGTTGTTGTCCTGGTGCAGGCCCCAGCGCGACTCGCGGATCGTGTTCGGCTTCATGCGCAGCAGCTGCACCCGGCCGTAGCGGGCGCCGGTCGACTCGAGCCAAGCCATGATCGTCGGGCACTTCTCCGCGTTCGGCGTCGGAATGCACTCGAGTTCCTCCTTGCCGACCTCCTGCGCGCCGATCATCTCGACCTTGCCGGACGGCGAGGTGATCGGGGCGAAGAAGGTGAAGGGGTCGCTCTTGTACGTGGTGTACTCCAGGCTCTCCCACTCCGAGGCGGGGATCTGCGGGCCCGAGTACTTCTGCAGCTGCACGTAGCCGCCGCCGGCCTCGACGAGCGCGGTGCGATAGTGCTTGGTGTTCAAGTCCGGGATGAACGGCGGCTTGCGCACACCGGTGAGGTCCAGCAGCTTCCCGGTGTATTCGTTCTTCAGAACGTCGGCGAGACCTGACATTCCTTCGCTCCCCATCTCCTCGGTACACAGGGCCTTCCGGGCCCCATGCGCCCAAGCGGTCACCTGATGATGTGCACATTCAGTCAGCGTACGAGGTGCATGTTAACGCCTCCCCAGGGAACTCTGAATCCGAGATCAGCGCTCACCCAGGGGCGATTTGCCCCGGAAAGACGGCCTCACTCACCCTATGGACCGAATGGCTGTCCTTCATATGGACGAGTCATCACACGTTCCTGATGAGCGAGGCCGATGAGAATCCTCAGCTCCGACTCACGGCCGGAGACGGCGCCTCACAGCCGCGGGTCCACCGGCTCCGATTCCAGCGCCAGCACCGCGAACACCGCCTCGTGCACCCGGTACAGCGGCTCCCCGGCCACGAACCGCTCCAGCGACTCGAGGCCGAGCACGTACTCGCGCAGCGCAAGCGACTGCTTCCGGCCCAGCGAACGCCGCCGCAGCCGGTCCAGGTTCCGCGGCTCCAGGTACTCCGGGCCGTAGATGATCCGCAGGTACTCCGGGCCACGGCACTTCACCCCGGGCTGCACGATCCGGCGGCCGTCCCGCACCAGCCCCTCGTACGGCTTGCACTGCACACCTCCTCGGGCACGTCCAGCACGATCGCCACCGGCAGCACGTCATGGGCCCGCGCGACGGCGATCAGCGCGGCCCGCGACTTCGGCTGCACGTTCGTCGCGTCGATCACCGTCAGCACCCCCGCCGCAGCCGAACCCCGGCAATGTGGTGCAGCAGATCGAATGCGTCGGCGCTCGCGGACTGGTCGTTCTCGTCGCCGCTGACCAGCCCACGGCGGTAGTCCGAGGACAGAATCTGGGTGGGCTTGAAGTGCCGGGCGGCGAACGTCGACTTGCCGGATCCCGTCGTGCCGACGAGGACCACGAGCGAGAGCTCGGGGACTGTCAGGGTACGTACGCATGGCTTAGTTCGCCTCCTTGGCCGGAGCAGTCTCATCGGGCTCGCCGGGTTCGCCAGACTCGTCGCACTTACCGAACTCGCCGGACTCGCAAGATTCGCCGGATTCGCCGAACTTGCCGGGCTCGCCGTGCTTACTGGCCTGGACGGGCGCATCCTGCGCACTGGTTGGGCCTGTTATTTCTGCGAACAGGGCCAACTGTGTCGGCGGGCCCAGCTCCGCGTCGACCTCCCCCACCGGCCGGAGCTCGACCACGTATCCGCGCCGCTCGGCCACCCCTCGGCCCACGCCGCGAACTCGGCCCGCGTCCACTCGAACCGGTGGTCGCGGTGCCTCATCCGGCCCGCCTCGAGCGTCTCGTAGCGCACGGTGTACTCGGCGTTCGGCGTCGTCACTACGACCGCGCGGGGCCGCGCCGTGCCGAACACCGCGTGCTCCAGCGCAGCGAGACGCGGCGGATCCACATGCTCGATGACCTCCATCAGCACGGCCGCGTCATAGCCCTTCAACGCTGCGTCCGTGTACGTCAGCGAAAACCGTGCGAGAAGTCCTGCACGGCGGCCGGATTCTTGGCCAGCAGGTAGCCGAGGTCGGTGGCGGGCCAATCCGCTCCGGTCGGCCGGGTGGCGGTGATCGTGACAAGCATGCCCAGCAGTGTCCCGGACGTGCGCCCGCGAAGGGAACCGGTTTAGACGCGCGAGGACGCCGACCGCGACCGGCGTCCTCGCTTGCCAAAGTTGCTTGATCGTGGGACTGTTCGAGCAGTATCGCGCAGAAAATGCGCAGTTTCGATCATCGAGGACGTGAGGGAGGCCCGGCCGTGCGCCATGTCACCGCGGAGATCGCGAGCCAGCCGGAGTGCTGGGAGCGGGCGGCGTCACTGGCGCCGGGGGCGAAGGGGCTGCCCCAGCCCGGCGAGCGCGTGGCCGTCGTCGGCTGCGGCACCTCGTGGTTCATCGCCGCGAGCTACGCCGCGCTGCGCGAGGACGCCGGACAAGGCGAGACCGACGCGTTCGCAGCCTCCGAGTTCCCGGCGGCACGCGGCTACGACAGGGTTCTGGCAATCACCCGCTCGGGTACCACGAGCGAGGTCCTCGGCCTGCTCGCGGCGCTGCGCGGGAACGCGCCGACGACGGCGATCACCGGGGATCCGGGCACGCCGGTGATGCAGGCGGCCGACGAGGTCGTCGTGCTCGACTTCGCCGACGAGAAGTCCGTGGTCCAGACGCGCTTCGCGACCTCGACCCTGGCCCTGCTGCGCGCGCACCTCGGCGAGGATCTGAGCTCCGCGATCGCGGACGCGCGCACGGCCGTCGAGAGGGCGCTCTCTCCGGAGCTCGTCGCGGCCGAGCAGTTCACGTTCCTCGGCACGGGCTGGACGATCGGGCTCGCGGCAGAGGCCGCCCTGAAGATGCGCGAGGCCGCGGGCGCGTGGACCGAGTCGTACCCGGCGATGGAGTACCGGCACGGACCGATCAGCATCACCGGGCCGAACCGCGTGGCCTGGGCGTTCGGCCCGTTGCCGGCCGGGCTCACCGCGCAGATCTCCGCGACCGGCGGACGCTGTGAGAGCGCTCTGTCGGATCCGATGGCCGACCTGATCCGCGTTCAGCGGCTCGCGGTGGCGATCGCCGAGGCGCGCGGCCTGGACCCGGACCAGCCGCGTCATCTGACCCGGTCAGTCGTCTTGCCGTGACCGCGCGGGTGCTGGGGATCGACGTCGGCGGCACGACGATGAAGGCCGCGATCCGGTCGCGGCGCGCGGACGGCACGGTCACCGATGCCGAGTACGCGGTCCGTAGGCCGACACCGCCGGACGAGACCGCTGTGGAAGCGCTCTCTGAGTTCGCCGGGACGCTGATCGCGGAGCACGGGCCGGTCGACGCGGTCGGGCTCGCCATTCCCGGGATCGTGGACGACGCGGCAGGTATCGCGGAGTTCTCCGTCGCACCGACCTGGCGCGCTCTCCCACTGCGTGACGCGATGGCCGCGCGGCTGGGCGTACCGGTCGCGTTCGGGCACGACACGCGGATCGGCGGCCTCGCGGAAGGGCGGGCCGGCGCGGCTGTCGGCTGCCGCGACTACCTGTTCGTCACGCTCGGCACGGGCGTCGGCGGGATGCTCTGCCTCGACGGCACACCGCGCCTGGGCCCGCATCACCGCGCGGGCGAACTCGGGCACGTCGTCGTCGATCCGCAGGGCGTTTTGTGCGGCTGCGGGCAACGCGGCTGCCTCGAAACGATCGCATCCGCGCCGGGCATCACGCGGCAGTACGGCGACGGCGGAGTGAGCGCACGTGAGGTCGCCGAGCGTGCCGCGGCCGGCGAACCCCGTGCGTCAGAAGTCTGGGAAGCTGCTACATCCGCGCTGGCCACAGCGCTGGAGAGCGCGATCACGCTGCTCGACCTGGACCTCGTCGTCCTCGGCGGCGGCATCGCGCAGGCGGGAGAGCAACTGCTCGAACCCGTACGCCGCGAGCTCGCCGCGCGGATCACGTTCCAGCGCATGCCGGAGATCGTGTGCGCGGCCCTCGGCGATGACGCGGCGGTGCTGGGCGCCGCACTGATCGCATTCGACCTGATAGGCAAATCATGACTCTGGCTTCGACGGGATCCCTCCTGGCCGACGCGCGCGCCGAGAAGCGGGCCGTCGCCGCGTTCAACGTCATCACGCTCGAACACGCCGAGGGCATCGTCGCGGGCGCGGAGCGGGCCGGACGTCCGGTGATCCTGCAGATCAGCGAGAACGCCGTGAAGTTCCACGACGGATGCGTGCTACCGATCGCCCTGGCCGCGCACGCGATGGCCGAGGCCGCGAACGTGCCGGTATCGCTGCACCTGGACCACGTCGAGCACGACGGGCTGCTGCATCAGGCTACTGACGCGGGATTCAGCTCGGTGATGTTCGACGCCTCGCACTCGTCGTATGCGGAGAACGTCGAGCTCACGCGGCGTGCCGCCGATTGGGCGCACGCGAACGGATTGCTGATCGAGTCCGAGCTCGGGCAGGTCGGTGGCAAGGACGGCGTGCACCTCGGCGCACACGAGCCGGGAGCGCGTACGGACCCTGATGAGGCGGCCGCATACGTCGCGTCGACCGGCGTGGATGCGCTGGCCGTGGCGGTCGGCAGCTCGCACGCGATGACCAAGCGCACAGCCGGACTCGACTTCGCGCTGATCGAGCAGCTGCGCGACGCGGTCCTGGTCCCGCTGGTCCTTCACGGCTCGTCGGGCGTGCCGGACGACGCCCTGGCGAAAGGCGTGCGCGCGGGCATCGTCAAGGTCAACATCGGGACCGCGCTGAACATGGCGTACACGGGGGCGGTCCGCTCGTTCCTGGCCGACGACGCGAAGGCGGTCGATCCGCGCAAGTACCTCGAGTCCGCGCGCTCGGCCCTCACGGACACGGTCGCGCAGCTGATCACGGTGATCTCGTAGCGGCGGACCTCGTAGCAGTCCCGCGAGTCGTGGCTGCGGCTCGTGGCTGCGGCTCGTGACCGAGACTCGTGACCGCAGCCTTCGCTTCGGCCTTGGCAGATACGCTGCCATGTGACATTTTACTGGTGTGGAGCTGCCGAGAGAGCGCGATCTCGTGGTCATCGGCGCCGGGATGACCGGTGCCGCGTGCGCCTGGTACGCGGCACGGGCCGGACTGCGTGTCGCCGTACTGGATCGGGGCGCGGTCGCGGGCGGCACGACCGGGGCCGGTGAAGGGAACCTGCTCGTATCGGACAAGGAACCGGGGCCGGAGCTCGACCTCGCGCTGCTTTCGACGCGGCTGTGGCGCGAAATCGCCGAGGACGCGGAGTTCGGATCACAGCTCGAATACGAGGCGAAGGGCGGCTTGGTCGTCGCCGCCAAGCCAGAGGGTCTCGCAGCGCTCGAAGCCTTGGCGACGGAGCAGCGTCGTTCGGGCGTCGTCGCCGAGTCCGTGCCGGAGAACGCACTCTCGGAGCTGGAGCCGCAGATCGCGCGCGGGCTTGCCGGCGGCGTCTACTACCCCCAGGACGCGCAGGTTCAGCCGGCCCGCGCGGCAGCTCTGCTGATCCGCGACGCCAGACGCCGCGGTGCCACGCTGCACACCGGCACGACGGTCACGGCCCTGACACGCGACGCGAGCGGCGCCGTCACCGGCGTCGTCACCGATCGTGGCACAGTGCGGGCATCGTGGGTGCTCAACGCGGCGGGCACGTGGGGCGGCGACGTCGCCCAGCTCGCGGGCGCGCACCTGCCGGTCATGCCAAGGCGCGGATTCGTGTTGGTCACCGAGCCGTTGCCGCGCCTGATCCGGCACAAGGTGTACGCGGCGGACTACGTGGCGAACGTCGCCAGCGGTTCGGCAGCGCTCCAGTCCTCGGCGGTGATCGAAGGGACGGCGGCCGGGCCGGTGCTGATCGGGGCGAGCCGGGAGCGCGTCGGATTCGACCGGACGTTCTCCCTCGAGGTCGCGCGGCTCCTCGCGCGGCGGGCCATCGAACTCTTCCCGGCGTTGGCACAGGTCAAGGCGATGCGGAGCTATCTCGGGTTCCGGCCGTACCTGCCCGACCACCTTCCGGCGATCGGGCCCGATCCGCGCGCGCCGGGCCTGCTGCACGCGTGCGGCCACGAGGGCGCGGGTATCGGCCTGGCACCCGCGACCGGGCATCTCATCACGCAGATCCTCACCGGCAAGAGCCCTGATCTGGACCTGACACCTTTCCGCCCGGAACGCTTCGAGACCGGGAGCCCGGCATGAAACGCAATCCCCTGACGCTCGTCGCGGCCCGGCCCGAACTCTCGTTCCAGGTGACGTTCGACGGCACTCCGCTGGACGCGCTCAGTGGCCAAACGATCGCGGCCGTCCTCTGGTCAGCAGGAATCACGGCATGGCGCACAACGCGGGTGGACGCTCGGCCGCGCGGTGTGTTCTGCGGGATCGGCGTGTGCTTCGACTGCCTGGTCACGGTGAACGGCGTGCCGAATCAGAGTGCTTGCTTAGTGCCCGCTCGTCCGGGCGACGCGATCACGACGCAGCGAGGTGACGGCCATGGCTCGGTATGACTTGGCAGTCATCGGCGCGGGTCCGGCAGGCCTTGCCGCGGCGCTGACGGCCACCGATGAGGGTGTGCGCGTCGTACTGATCGACGGCGCGGCGGACGCGGGTGGTCAGTTCTACCGGCAGACGGCGCCACAACTCCGTGCGCGGCGGCCAGAGCGGCTGTATCACGCCTGGTCGACGTGGGAGACGCTGCGGGATCGGCTCTCGGCGCATCGAGAGTCCGGGCGGATCACGTTCCTGACCGAACGCCACGTGTGGCACGTCGAAGCTTCCGCGGATGGGTTCGCGGTCCACGCACTCGTCGGGCCGGACCAGAAGACTTCTGAGACGGTGACCGCTGCCGGCCTTGTACTTGCGACCGGCGGCTACGAGCGCGTGCTGCCGTTTCCCGGCTGGACCCTGCCTGGCGTGCTGACGGCCGGCGGCGCGCAGGCGATGCTCAAGGCGGGCCTTGTTCTTCCCGGCCGCCGAGTGGTCGTGGCCGGGTCGGGGCCGCTGCTGCTTCCGGTCGCCGCCGGGCTGGCGGCAGCGGGTGCGGAGGTCGCGGGGTTCTATGACTCCTCCGATCCACGCGCGTTCGGCAAGCATGCGCGAGCGCTCTCTCGGAACGTCGGGAAAATGATGGAGGGCGCGGGCTACTCGGCTCAGCTCGCGCGGCACCGCGTGCTACTGCGATTCCGGCACTCGGTCATCGCTGCTCATGGAGATGATCGGCTCTATGCGGTCACCGTCGCAGGGCCCGATGGCCGCGAGCGGCGGATCGAGTGCGACGCGCTCGCCGTGAGCCACGGCATGCTCCCCCACACGGAGATCGCGCAGACGCTCGGTGCGCGGCTTAGCCCAAGCGGCTCGGTCGCCGTCGACGCGGAACAGAGCACGAACATCCCGAACCTCTGGGCGGCGGGAGAGACGACCGGAATCGGCGGCGCGGCGTTGTCGCTGGTCGAAGGCGAGATCGCTGGGCGTTCGGCCGCGGCGAGGCTGCGCGGCAGCGGTGCGGGAGGCAGAACCAGCACCATCACGGGCGCTGGGAGCGCCGCGAACTCCAGGACGCGGCTCAGGCGCAGACTCACCGACTTCGCGACGGCGATGGAGAGCGCGTACTCAGCCCCAGCCGACTGGACCTCGCGCGTCGACGACGAAACAGTGCTCTGCCGCTGCGAGGAGGTCACCGCCGCATCCGTGCGCGAAGCCGCGTCCGAGCTCGGCGCGACCGACCTGCGGACCATCAAATTGCTGACGCGTGCGGGCATGGGCTGGTGCCAGGGACGGATTTGCGGCCCCGGCGTCGCGGGCGTCGCCGGTTGCGCGCTGACCTCGGCGCCCTCGCCGTTCGCCCGGCCGGTGCCGCTCGGCGTGCTCGCAGAATCCCCGAGAAGCGAAGGAACCGTCCTGTGACCAGCAGCGAGACCGTGATCAGCACCGAGACCCGCATACCGTGGCACGGCGTCCTCGTCGCCACCGCGCTCCCGCTGCGCGAGGATCTGAGCGTGGACTACGACGCGTACGCCGCACACTGCGCGTGGCTCGTTGCGGAGGGCTGCGACGGCGTCGTGCCGAACGGATCTCTCGGCGAGTACCAGACGCTCACGCCCGCAGAGCGCTCTCAGGTCGTGCGGACGGCCGTCGACGCGGTCGGCGCGGACCGGGTCATCCCGGGGGTCGCGGCGTACGGTTCGGCGGAGGCGCGGCGCTGGGCTGAGCAGGCCGCCGAAGCCGGATGTCCCGCCGTGCTGCTGCTCCCACCGAACGCGTACCGGGCCGACGCCTCGATCGTGCGCGCGCACTACGCCGAAGTCGCGAAGGCCGGCGTGCCGATCGTGGCCTACAACAACCCGTTCGACACCAAGGTCGATCTGGTCCCCGAACTGCTCGCAGACCTCTACCATGACGGGCACATCGTCGCGGTCAAGGAGTTCAGCGGCGACGTTCGGCGGCCGTATCAGCTCGCCGAATCGGCGCCCGGCCTCGACCTGCTGATCGGCGCGGACGACGTGCTGCTGGAGCTGGCCATCGCCGGGGCGAAGGGCTGGGTCGCCGGCTATCCGAACGCGCTTCCCGCCTCGACCGTGAAGCTCTACCAGGCAGCAGTCGCCGGTGATATAGAGACAGCTCTCCCGCTCTATCGGCAGCTGCACTCGCTGCTGCGCTGGGACTCACGGACCGAGTTCGTGCAGGCCATCAAGCTGTCGATGGACATCGTCGGGCGGCACGGCGGTCCGTGCCGCGCACCGCGCAGCCCGCTTACCGAGCAACAGGAGAAGGCGGTGCGCAATGCGACCGAGCAGGCCGTCGCACTGGGGCTCGCGTAGCCGTGCCTCGCGTAGCCGAGCCTGGCGGGACCGTGGCCTTGCGTAGTCGTACGGTGAGAAGGAAGGATCTTTCGCATGCGTAGCCGATTGGTATTACACGCGGTGGACTCGCACACGGAGGGCATGCCGACACGCGTCATCACCGGCGGCGTGGGTGTGATCCCGGGCGAGACCATGTCTGCTCGGCGCATCCACTTCATGGAGCACCTCGACCACCTGCGCACTCTGCTGATGCGCGAGCCGCGCGGCCACGCTTCGATGAGCGGCGCGATCCTGCAGCCGCCGACCCGCCCCGACGCCGACTACGGGGTGCTGTTCATCGAGGTCTCCGGCTGCCTGCCGATGTGCGGGCACGGCACGATCGGTGTGGCGACGGTGCTGGTCGAGACGGGGATGGTGCCGGTCGTCGAGCCGGTCACGACCGTGCGCCTGGATACCCCGGCGGGACTGGTCACGGCGCAGGTGCACGTCGAGGACGGCGCCGCCACGGCGGTCACGCTCGCCAACGTGCCCGCGTACTGCGCGGCCGTGGACCGCAAGATCACGCTCCCGAACGGCCGCAGCGTGACGTACGACCTCGCCTATGGCGGCAACTTCTACGCGATCCTGCCGCTGGAGCAGTTCGACCTGCCGTTCGACCGCGAGCGCAAGACCGAGATCCTCGCCGCGGGTCTGGAGCTGATGGCCGCGATCAACGCCGAGGACGAGCCCGTGCATCCGCTGGATCCGACCGTGCGCGGGTGCCACCACGTCCAGTTCCTCGCACCCGACGCCACGACCGAGCATTCCCGGCACGCGATGGTGATCCATCCGGGCTGGTTCGACCGCTCCCCCTGCGGCACCGGGACGTGCGCTCGGATGGCGCAGCTGCATGCGCGTGGCCAGTTGGAGATCGGCAGCGAGTTCGTCAACGAGTCCTTCATCGGAACGCGCTTCACCGGACGGCTGCTCGGCGAGACGACGATCGGCGAGGTCCGCGGCGTACTGCCATCGGTCACCGGCCGAGCTTGGATCACGGGGACGGCGCAATACATGCTCGACCCGACCGACCCGTTCCCCGCCGGATTCCTGCTGTGACCAGCGTCGACAGAGCCACCGACAACGGCGACGGCCGCGCCACGGGCAATGGCGACGGCTCCGCCCTGGCGCCCCTCGGCGGCCGACGCCGCTTCCGCGACCAGGTCGCCGACGCGCTGCGTGCCGCGCTGATCGCCGGCGAGCTCAAGCCCGGCGAGGTGTATTCGGCCCCTGGTCTCGCCGCGCGTTTCGGCGTCTCGGCCACGCCGGTCCGCGAGGCGATGCTGGACCTCGTGCGCGAAGGTCTCGTGGAAACGCTGCCCAACAAGGGTTTCCGCGTCACCGAGGTGTCCGAGCGCCAGCTGGATGAGTACACGCAGATCAGGGAACTGATCGAGATCCCGGTCGTGGTCGGGCTCGCCCGCACGGCCGACCGGAAGCGGCTGGAGGCGCTGCGTCCGCAGGCGGAGCTGATCGTGCGGGCCGCGATCACCGGAGACCTGATCGGCTATCTGGAGGCTGACCGCCGCCTGCACCTCGCCCTGCTCGCGATGGCCGGCAACGAGCATCTCGTCGCCGTCGTCGAGGACCTGAGAAAGCGCTCTCGCCTCTTCGGCCTGCAGGAACTCGCCGATGCCGGCAAGCTGGAGTCCTCGGCCCGCGAGCACCTCGAGTTGCTCGACGCCCTGATCGCGGGCGACGAGGAGGCGGTGCGTGCGTGCATGACGCACCACCTCTCGCACGTCCGCACCCTCTGGGCGAAATCGCAGCCGTTGGCCGAGCAGCCGACAGCCAACGAGCCCGTCAGTACGGGTTCGCGATCACGGTGACCGTGCGGTCCTGCACGCCCCAACCGTTCGCCTGGCCGCCGGGCAGCCATACGTCCACGGTGTCGTTCTGGATCCACGCGCCGATGTCGGCCGCGTAGCACGTGCCGTAGCCCGGGACCGTGAAGTACGTGCCCCACGGGATGACGCGCGGGTCGGTCGCGCAGACGCCGAGCTGCGAGTTGAAGCCCGACGCGGTCAGGCCGACGTCGTTGTACGAGGTCACCATCACCGGGATCTGGGTGCCGACGGGGACGTCACCCGCGCCCGGCGCGAGCGTCCCGTTCGTACCGAGCCAGTAGGGCACGGAGAGTTGGCCGCGCGAGGCGTCGGACTCGCTCGTGTCGTACATGGCGACGACGTCGTAGTACGCACCCTGGCACGGTGACGTGTCGGTGACGGTGAGCGGGCCGGTCTGGCCCCAGTAGCTGATGTATCCGATGTCGACGCCGTCCCGCCACACGCGGTAGGCCACTGCGTTGGCCACCGGGCTGACGGTGATGGTCACCGCGCCGTTCGACAGCGTGCCGGTGAGCGTCGGGGCGGCCGGCCGGTTGGTGAAGTTGACGGCGGCCGCGGTCTGCAGGGGCGGCGTCCACGGCGAGACGGTGCGGGTGGGCGGCGTGACTCCGGCGTCCCAGAACGGGCAGGCGGGCAACGCGCTCGCGGCGTGCGTCGCGCCTGCGGCGGGGGCCGCGGCGGACGACGAGCTCGACGCGGCGTCAGCGACGGCGAGCGGCGCGAACCCCAGGGCGCCGAGCGCCGCGCTCGCCGTGCCGACGGCCGCGAGCCACAGACGTGAGCGGGACCGCGGCCGCGTCCTCGGACGGGTGCGCCGGCGGGAGACGGGAGTCGGCCGCGCCGTCGTCCGGGGGCGCGTGCGGGTGCGGGTCTGCAGCCGCCTCAGGGCAGCGTGATGCGCAGCGTGCATGGGTGGCTGAGTCCTCCTTGACCAGGAGCGATATCCGCGGGTGGGTGGCCGCGGAGGGTAGCAGCATTCGCAGTCAAGCGCCGAATGCGGGGCCGGTCAAGGGTCTAGACCACTATTGTCCAGACCAATTTTCCGCGCTGGCGGACGCGAGCTGATCCGCGAAGCGACCCCCTTGCGCGACCCGCGGCGCTGTCCCCGGCCGCGGTTAAGATCGACGCATGCATCTGAGCACCGTGATCCTGCCGGTCTTCCCGTGGCGCGAAGGCCGCGAGGTGTGGCGCCGCGCCGAGGAGCTGGGCTTCCACGCGGCCTACACCTATGACCATCTGACCTGGCAGTCCTTCCGCGGCACGCCGTGGCACGGCACGGTGCCGACGCTGAGCGCGGCGGCCGCGGTGACCGAGCGGATCAGGCTGGGCACGCTGGTCGCCTCGCCGAACTTCCGGCACCCGGTTCCCTTCGCCAAGGAGCTGATGACCCTCGACGAGCTGTCCGGCGGGCGCTTCACGCTCGGCATCGGAGCCGGCGGCGGGGGCTTCGACGCGACTGTACTGGGCGAGCAGCCCTGGTCGGCCAAGGAACGCGCGGACCGCTTCGCCGAGTTCACCCGGTTGCTCGACAAGCTGCTGACACAGTCGGAGACGACCGCGACCGAGGGCGCGCACTACCGGGCGTTCGAGGCGGAGATGCTGCCGGGCAGCACGCAGCGTCCGCGGATGCCGTTCCACGTCGCGGCGATCGGCCCGCGCGCGCTGCGGCTGGCCGCCGAGCTCGGCCAGGGCTGGATCACCTTCGGGGCGCAGCAGGACGGTCCGAAGGTCGTCGCCGGGCAGATCGAGCGGCTGCGCGAGGCGTGCGCGGCGCGCGGCCGGGACGTCGCCGAGCTCGAACTCACGCTGCTCGGCATGGGCCGCGGCGAGCAGGAGGATCCCCTCGCGTCCTTCGAGGCCTTCGTCGACTGGGCCGGGCGCTACCGGGAGGTCGGCATCACCGAGCTCGTGCTGCACTGGCCGATCCCGGACAGCGAATTCGCCGCGGACATGCGCGTCTTCGAGCGGATCGCCACCGAAGGGCTCAGCCATGTTGACGGCTGAGCAGCTCAAGGCGTTCTGCCTGGACCAGCCCGGCGCCGAGGAGACGTTCCCGTTCTCGGCGGAGCTGTCCGTGTTCAAGGTCGCGGGCAAGGTCTTCGCGCTCTGCGCACTGGACGAGGCGCCGTCGCGGATCAGCCTCAAGTGCGTCCCCGAGGTCGCGGTCAAGTTCCGCATCGAATTCCCGGCCATCACCGCCGGCTACCACCTGAACAAGCAGCACTGGAACACCGTGCTGATCGACGGCTCGGTGCCCGACGACCTGGTCCGCGAGATGATCGAGGACTCGTACGACCTGGTCCGGGCCAAGCTGCCGAAGGCCGTGCGGATCACTTTGGGCGACGTGGCCCTCGGGAAGTAAGGTCTGATCCATGCGTGGTGACATCGTGCTGATAGCGGATCCCCGGGTGGCCCGGATACCCGTGGTCGACAACGGCGAGCCGCTCGTCGATCTCGCAGAGGCCGGTTTCCTGATCGACATCCGCCAGGAGGACCCGCTGGGGGCGCCCCGGCAGTTCCGCGCGGGGGCGGCCGAACGGCTCGCCCAGGCGGAGAAGCTGCTGCCCGCGGGGCTGCGGCTGCTCGTCGTCGAGGCGTACCGGCCGCTCGAGCTGCAGCGCAAGTACTTCGACGGGTACAGCGAGGAACTGGCCCAGCTCAACCCCGAGTACACGCCCGAGCAGCTGCGCGCGGCCGCGAGCCGCTTCGTCTCCCCGCCCGAACTGGCCCCGCACACCGCGGGCGCGGCGATCGACCTGACCCTCTGCGACGACGAGGGCCGCGAGCTGGACATGGGCACGATCCTGGACGCCACGCCCGAGCAGTCCGACGGCAAGTGCTACACCGCGGCCGCGGGCCTGCCGCCCGAGGCCGCGGCGAACCGCGCGGTCCTCGTCGAGGCGATGCACTCGGCCGGATTCGTCAACTATCCGACCGAGTGGTGGCACTACTCCTACGGGGATCGGTACTGGGCCCTGATGTCCCAGCGCACCGAGGCGATCTACGGGCCGATCGAGTACCGCGGACCGCTCGACGACTAGCCTGAACGCGGGTCACCGCCGTACGCCGAGGGCGAAGATCCGGCGGAACGGCAGGAGCTGCACGGTACGGCCGTCGATCGTGGTCGCCGGGTAGGCGGCGCGCAGCAGCGCGCGATACTCGTCGCAGAACTCGATCGCGGCCGGGGAGTCCGGACCGCCGAGCTCGATCAGGACCGGGCGCAGTCCGGTCGAGCTGACGAAGTCGAATACGCCGTCCTCGCCATCGACGACGTAGAGGTACGTCGTCTCCCAGGCCTCGGCGGCGAGCCCGGCGGCATCCAGCGCGCGCAGGTAGTCCTCCGGCTCGGGGACGTTCGGGCGCACCTCGAGCCCCGTCAGCCGACCGGCCCATCGCGGTGCCTTCTGCAGTTCGCCGAACAGGGTGTGCGAGGGCGAATTGAAGTTGCCGGGCACGCCGAGCGCGAACGTGCCGCCGGGGGCGAGTAGTCCGGCGAAGCGCGGGATCAGGTCGAGGTGGCCGGGGACCCACTGCAGTGTGGCGTTCGTGATCAGCACGTCCACGGGTCCGCCGAGCTGATCGGCCGTCACCTCGCGCACGTCGCCGAAGCGGAACTCCAGTCGGCCGGGCACGGCACGGGTCGCGGCCGCCTCGATCATCTCCGCGGAGTTGTCGACGCCGAGCACGTGCGCGCCCGGCCAGCGCTTCGTCAGCAGCTCGGTCGCGTTGCCCGGCCCGCAGCCGAGGTCCACGACGTGCGCGGGCTCCGGCTCGCCGTCGGCCCGGACGCGGGCGAGCAGGTCGCGGAAGGGCTGCGCGCGTTGAGCGGCGAACCGCAGGTAGTGGTGCGGATTCCAGGCGGTGCTCTGCGTGCTGCCGGCGGCGGGCGTGGACATGGCTGGGTCCCCGATTGACGAGCGACTTATCTTGACATCGAGATACCTTGCCAGCGGCCTATCTCGATGTCAAGATACTTGGGCGTACCTGGCGCCGTCGACGCGGCTCACCAACTGGCGAAGGCCTGGTCGCTGGGCACGATCTTCATGCCGAGCGGCATCAGCGAGATGGGGATGAGCTTGAGGTTCGCCCAGGCGAAGGGGATACCGACGATGGTGATCGCCAGGGCGATGCTGGTCACCAGGTGCCCGATGGCCAGCCAGATCCCGGCCACCACCAGCCAGATCACGTTGCCGACGCAGGACGCGGTCCCGGCGTCCTCGCGGGCCACGGCGGTACGGCCGAAGGGCCAGATGACGAAGGAGGCGATGCGCAGCGAGGCGATGCCGAAGGGGATCGTGACGATCAGCACGAAGCAGATCAACGCGGCGATCGTGTAGCCGATCGCGAGCCAGAGCCCGCAGAGGAAGAGCCAGATGATGTTCAGGATCAGGTTGAGGACTTCGCGCATGCTCCCAGCCTCGCAAATCCGGGCGGATCGCGCCTCCGGGAGAGTCCCTGCATCGACCCTGATATGTTCCCGGACATGGCTCGGATCTCCGCGGTGGTCTTCGACATGTACGGCACGCTGACGCCGAGCTGGCCGAGGGAGGTCTGGGACTCGCAGAAGCGGGCGTGCGCGGCGGCGCTCGACCTGCCCGAGGAGGCATGGCTCGCGGCCCTCGACGCGTCCTGGGACGAGCGGCTGACCGGCGCGTTCGGCTCGTTGAGCGAGACCTTCCGGGTGGTCGCGACCCGGGCCGGGCGCGTGCCGACCGACGAGCAGCTGGCCGAGGCGGTGGAGCTGCGCTACGCGGCATACCGCAGCGCCCAGGAGCTGCGGCCGGACGCCCTGGCGACGCTCCGGGCCCTGCGCGCCGACGGATACAAGATCGCCCTGGTCAGCGACTGCACGCACGATCTGGCCGACCTGTGGGACGAGCTCGACCTCGCCGAGTTCTTCGACGCGGCGGTCTTCTCCTGCAGCGAGGGCACGCGCAAGCCCGATCCGCGGCTGTTCCTCGCGGCGGCCGAGCGCCTCGGCGTGCGGCCGGAGGCGTGCCTGTACGTCGGCGACGGCGGTGGGGACGAGCTGGCCGGTTCGGCCGCCGTCGGCATGCACCCTGTCCTGCTCGCCGGCGAGGACTGGGAGGCGCACCACGCGCCTGGCCGCCCGGACACCGCGTGGACCGGCCGCCGCGCCGAGAACCTCTCGGAGATCCCCGCGATCCTCGCGGAGCTGACGGCGGCGGCCGCGTAGGTGCGAAGAACCGTGCCGAACCTGGCTGAACCACCTATGAACTACCTAGCCGAACTTCAGATCGAAGCGCTGCTCGTCCGTCTCGATACCCCACTTGCTCACCGGCTCGCTGCCGGTCAGCTCGAATCCCGCCTGCCGGTACAGGTGATGCGCGGCATCGAGCCCTGAGATCGTCGTGAGGAACACCCCGGGGAACCCGCGCGCCCGGGCGTAGTCCATCGAGGTCTCGACCAGCTTCCGGCCCGCTCCCCTGCCGCGCAGGTCCGAATGCAGCAGCAGCCAGCGCAGCCGCCCCATCCCGTCCTCTTCCAGCATCGCGATCGAGCCGAGGATCCGGCCGTCCTCCTCGACCACCCACATCTCGCCGACCTGCGCCCCCTTCTCCAGCCGATCGAGCGCGAAGCGGCTGATGCCCGCGCCGCAGTACGCCTCCATCGACTGGTCCATCGCGTACTCGTCCGCGTACAGGCGACCATGCAACGCGATGACCTCGCCGAGGTCACCGGGCCGCGTCGCCAAACGAATGATCACCGTCACTGCCTCCGCTCTTCCCGTTCAGCCGAGCTACTGAAACGCTTGTTTCAGTAGCTCTCATGGGCAAAGATAGCGGCATGGAAGGATCGATGGAAGCCCTGGACGCGGCGGCGGCGCCCACGGGCTCGCCGCGGCGGGCCGAACTGCTCGGACGCACCATCGAGTACGCCGTGCGCACGAATCTCTCCGAGCTCTCGCTGCGTCCGCTCGCCGCGGCGATCGGGTCGAGCCCGCGGGTGCTGATCTACCTGTTCGGCTCGAAGGACGGCCTGCTGCGCGAGGTGCTGGCCGCCTCGCGGGTGCGGCAGCTGGACGTCGTGGCCCGCGCGATGGAGGAATCCGCCGCGCCGAGCGAGGTGCTCGGCCGGCTGTGGGCGTGGATGTGCGAGCCCGAACACGCGGGCATCGGACGGCTGTTCTTCGAGAGCTACAGCCGCTCACTCGGCGGCGGCGAACCCTGGGCCACCTTCGCGGCCGACTCGGTGCGCGACTGGGAACCGCCGCTGCGCCGCATGCTCACGACGCCCGACGGCACAGCGCCCTCGGAGGCCGAGGTCACCCTCGCGCTGGCCACTCTGCGCGGCCTGTTCCTGGACCTGCTGGCGACCGGCGAGGCCGAACGGGTCGACCTCGCCTGGCGCCGATTCATCGAACTGAACTGGCCCTCGTCAGCTGGCCTTCGAGACTGACGACATGTTGAAGTCCGCCACCCGCAGCGCGGGCATGGCCGCGCGGGTGAAGTAGTCGTTCCATTCGCGCGGCAGGGTGATCTCCGTGCGCCCGGCCTCGGCGATCCGGCTCAGCATGTCCACCGGGGACTCGTTGAAGCGGTAGTTGTTGACGACGCCGACGACCTCGCCGCCCTCGACCTTGTACACGCCGTCCCGGGTCAGGCCGGTCAGCAGCAGCGACTGCGGGTCCACCTCGCGGATGTACCAGAGGCAGGTCAGCAGCAGGCCGTCGGTGGTGGAGCGGGTCATCTCCTCCAGGCTGGCCGAACCGCCCGCGTCGAGCAGCAGGTTGTCGATCGGCGGGGTGAGCGGCAGGCCGGTCTCCGCGGCGGAGTGACGCGTCGTCAGCAGCCGCTCGAGCACGCCGTCGCGCACCCAGTCGGTCGAGGCGAGCGGCAGTCCGTTGTCGAAGACCGAGGACTGCGACGAGGAGGCCGCGGCCGCGTTGAAGGTCGCGCTCTCCAGCCCGGCGGCGGCCGGATCCGACCAGAGCCGCAGCCCCGGCACGCCGATCCGCTGACCGACCTTCGTGCCGCCCTTGCCGCCGGATGCGGAGAAGACCGTGCGGCCGTCGGCGGCGTCCCGGGCCGAGGCGGTCCAGTACAGATAGATCATCAGGTCGGCGACCGCGGACGGCGGCAGCAGCGTCTCGTACCGCCCGGCGGGCAGCTCGATCCGGCGCTTCTGCCAGTCCAGCCGCTGCCCGAGCCCGGCAGCCAGCGACACCACGTCCACGTCGGTGAAGTCCCGGGTCTGCGCGCCGCCCCAGGAGGAGCGCACGAAGTCAGGGGTCTTGGCGTTCAGCTCCAGCTTCCCGGTCGGCTGGTCGTGCCGCAGCCGCAGGCCGGTGCTGGTGGCCAGGTACGTGGTCACAGCGGTGTGCTCGGCGAAGCCGAACAGCAGCTGCCCGGCCGAGCGCGCCGACTCGAAGGACTCGCCGAGCGCGGGAGCGAGCTGCGCGAAGACCTCGATGTCGGTCCCGACGGCCGCGTCCTCCCAGCGCACGCCCTGCAGCGCCGAGGCGTCGTCCGGGCCGAGCAGCGGACGGGCGTCCGGGGCGGGGCTCGCGGAGCGCGCGGCGGCCTCGCTCTCGCGCACCAGCTCCTCGATGTCGTCCTCGGTCACGCCCGCCTTGGTGATGGACGCGGCCGAGACGCCCGCACCGCTCCCGAGCGTGGAGACGATGGTGACGCGCCGGTTCGCGGCCACGCCGTTCGTCGTCAGCGTGTTGTTGGCCCAACGCAGGTTCGCGGTGGTGGACTCCTCGATCAGGACGACGGTGCCGTCCGCCGTGGCGGCGGATAGCGCCCGCTCCGCCAGCTGCTGAGGTGATACGGTCACTTGCCCGCCTCCTGCACCGTGTTGAGGATCCTGATTCCGCGGAACAGCGCCGTGGGGCAGCCGTGCGAGACCGGGGCGACCTGCCCCGGCTGGCCCTTGCCGCAGTTGAACGCGCCGCCGAGCACGTAGGTCCCGGGCCCGCCGACCGCCTCCATGGCGCCCCAGAAGTCGGTCGTCGTCGCCTGGTAGGCGAAGTCCTTGACCTGCCCGGCGAGCTTGCCGTCCCTGATCAGGTAGGCGCGCTGGCCGGTGAACTGGAAGTTGTAGCGCTGCATGTCGATCGACCAGGACTTGTCACCCTGGATGTACAGGCCGTTTTTGACCTTCGCGATCAGCTCCGCGGCGGACGGTCCGTCCGCGGCGGGCTGCAGCGAGACGTTCGCCATCCGCTGGATCGGCGCGTGGCCCGGCGAGTCGGCGAACCCGCAGCCGTTGGAGCGGCCGCCGTTAAGGCCCTTGAGCTGGGCGATCCGCCGGTCGAGCTGATAGCCCGTCAGGATGCCGTCCTTCACCAGGTCCCACTGCTGGGTCTGCACGCCCTCGTCGTCGAAGCCGACGGTGGCCAGGCCGTTCTCGACCGTACGGTCGCCGGTCACGTGCATCACCGGGGAGCCGTACTTGAGCGCGCCGAGCTTGTCGAACGTGGCGAAGGAGGTGCCCGCGTACGCGGCTTCGTAGCCGAGCGCGCGGTCCAGCTCGGTCGCGTGGCCGATCGACTCATGGATGGTCAGCCACAGGTTCGACGGCTCGATGACGAGGTCGTACTCCCCCGGCTCGACCGACGGCGCGGCCAGCTTCTCGGCGAGCAGGCCGGGCAATGCGGCGAGCTCCGCCTCCCAGTCCCAGCCGACGCCGCGCAGGAACTCCCAGCCGCGGCCGACCGGCGGGGCGAGGGTGCGCATCGTCTCGAACGCGCCGGTCGCCTTGTCGATCGCGACCGCCTCGATCGCCGCGTGCATCCGGACCCGCTGCTGCGTGGTCACGGTGCCGTTGGTGTCGGCGTAGAACTTGTTCTCCTTGACCGCGAGCACGAACGCGTCGACGTGCGCGACCGCGTCGTGCTCGAGCAGCCGCTTCGACCAGCCGCCGAGCAGCGCGATCTTCTCGTCGTCCGAGACCTCGAAGGGGTCGACCTCGTACGCGGAGATCCACTCCCGCTCGCCGTGCGAGGGCTCCGGGGCCAGGACCACCGGCTCGGTGTTCACCGGCGCGGAGACCTCGGCCACCCGGACGGCCTGCTCCACCAGCCGCACGGCGGCCTCGGGCGTCTGCACGGTCCCGGCGGCGAAGCCCCAGGTGCCGCGGTGCACGACGCGCACGGCGAGACCGCTGTCCACGGACTCGTTGACGCCGTCGAGTTCGGCGTCGCGCAGGCGGATGGACTGCTCGCGGATGCGTTCGGAGCGCAGGTCGGCGTGGTCAACGCCGAGCTCTCGGGCCTTGGCCAGTGCGGCCTCGGCCAGTTCCCGCAGCGGCAGCGCGGCGAAAGTCGGATCAAGACTAGGCATGGGACCGAAACTACTACGCGCCCCTGACTTCGCGCACCAATTGACTACCCGAGTGGGAGAATAATGATCTCTGCGCCGTGAAGGACAGTGCCCGGTCGTGTGCTGATATGCGAGCTCTCACCGGCCGCCGGGCGTGGCCTCCGGGTCGGGTCCGGCGGCGGCCTCGGCGACGCTGTAGATGTCCGGCTCGAGGTAGATCGCCCGGGCGACGGGGTAGGCCGCGCGGACCCGCGCCTCGGCCTTGTTGATCGCGCTCGCGATGTCCACGGCGGAGGCGTCCGGACGCACGGCGATCTTCGCGGCGACGAGCAGTTCCTCCGGGCCGAGGTGCAGCGTCCGCATGTGGATCACCCGGGTGACCAGATCGCCGTCCGCCAGGACCTTCCTTATGCCCGCGACGACGGCCGGTGCCGCGGCCTCGCCGAGCAGCAGCGACTTGGTCTCCACGGCGAGCACCAGCGCGACGCACACCAGCAGCACGCCGATCGCGAGCGTGCCCGCGCCGTCCCACACCCCGTCATGTGTGACCACGGACAGCACGACGCCGATGAGCGCGAGCGCGAGGCCGATCAGTGCGCCGAAGTCCTCGAACAGCACGACCGGCAGTTCGGGCGCCTTGGCCGTGCGGATGAACCCGACCCAGCTCTGGGCGCCCTTGGCGTGCCTCGACTCGCCCACGGCGGTGCGGAAGGAGTAGCCCTCGGCGCAGACCGCGAACAGCAGGACACCGAGCGGCCAGTACCAGTCGTCGAGCGGATGCGGGTGGCTGATCTTCTCGACGCCCTCGTAGACGGCGAACAGGCCGCCGATGGTGAAAAGCACCATGGAGACGAGGAATCCGAAGATGTAGCGCTCGCGCCCGTAGCCGAAGGGGTGCTCCTCGTCCGCGGCGCGCTGCGCCTTGCGGCCGCCGATCAGCAGCAGGATCTGGTTGCCGGAGTCGGCCAGCGAGTGCACGCCCTCCGCCAGCATCGACGAGGATCCGCTGATCCCCCAGGCCACGAACTTCGCCACGGCGATCGCCACGTTCGACCCGAGCGCGGCAACGACCGCCTTGCTGCCTCCCGATGTGCTCACCGGAGAGATCGTACTCGAAAACGCTGTGGTCCCCTCTCCTGTGAGAGGGGACCACAACAGTGTTCATATTCTGTTTTGCTCCGGATGCGCAGCCTCGTCGTTACGCCTCGTCTTTACGCCTCGTCGTTACGCGTGGATGGCCGGGGCCGCGTCCGGATCGGCCGGATCCGGCTTGCCCGACCGGAGAATCAGGCCGCAGACGATGGCGCCGACCCCGAAGATCGCCGCGGCCCACCAGAAGGCCACGATGTAGCTGTGGATCGCCGCGTTGGCCTGCACGATCTGGCTGGAGGCGTTCTTGCCGACCAGGTAGCTCGTCAGCGCGGTGGTCGCCAGCGAGTTGAGCAGCGCGGTGCCGATCGAGCCGCCGATCTGCTGGGCGGTGTTCACCATCGCCGAGGCGACGCCCGCGTCGTGGGCCTGGACGCCTGAGGTGGCCGCGTTCATCGCGGGGGCGAAGACCGCTCCCATGCCGACGCCGATCACCAGCAGCGGGCCGAGGATGTTCGCGGCGTAGCTGGATGTCAGGCTGATGCCGGTGAGCCAGGCCATGCCGCCGCCGGCCATCAGCATGCCGCCGAAGACCAGGATCTTCGCGCCCATCCTCGGGTAGAGCTGCGTGGTGCTGATCGTCGCGGTGACCATCAGGGCGGCGACCATCGGCAGGAACGCCACGCCGGTCATGACCGGCGAGTACTTGAGGATCTCCTGCAGGTAGTAGTTCAGGAAGAGGAACACGCCGAACATGCCGATGCCGGTGAGGAACATCGCCAGGTACGAGCCGCCTCGGTTGCGCTCGAGGATGACGCGCAGCGGGAGCAGCGGGTGCTTGCTGCGGGTCTGCCACCAGGTGAAGGCCACGATCAGCAGGATGCCGCCGAGCAGGAAGCCCCAGGTGCCCGGCGCGCTCCACGGGTGCGACTCGGCGTTGGAGAAGCCGTAGACGATGCCGAACAGGCCCGCCGAGACCAGGACCGTGCCCGGGATGTCGAGCGAGGGCCGGTTGGCCTCGCGCGGGTGGCGCGGGATCAGGCTGAAGGCGCCGGCGATCGCGATGACGCTGATGGCGACGTTGACGAACAGCGTCCAGCGCCAGTTGAGGTACTCGGTGAGCACGCCGCCGAGCAGCATGCCGATCGCGGCACCCGAACCGGCGATGCCGCCGAACACGGCGAACGCGGTGGCGCGCTCCTTGGCCTCGGTGAACGTCGTCGACAGCAGCGAGAGCGCGGCCGGGGCCAGCATCGCGCCGGCGACACCCTGCAGCGCACGGGCGAGGACCAGCACGTCGAAGTTGGGTGCCGAGCCGCCGAGCGCGGAGGCCGCGGCGAAGCCGACCAGGCCGATCAGGAACATCGCGCGCCGGCCGATGACGTCGGAGACGCGGCCGAACAGGAGCAGCAGGCTGCCGAACGCGAGCGAGTAGGCGGTGACGATCCACTGCCGGTCGCCGTTCGAGAAGCCGAGCGCCTTCTGCGCGTCGGGCAACGCGATGTTCACGATGGTGACGTCCAGCACGATCATCAGCTGGGCCAGGCCGATGACGGCCAGGATGAGCCAACGCTTGGAGTGGTTCTCGTCGTGCTGCTGGGATGCGGGGCCGGCGTCGGCTATCTGCGCGCCCGTCCCCGTCGTCTGGATTTCTGCCATGGATCTTTTCCCATGCATCCGGAGGAGATCGTTCCGTTTCTAAAATTGACTGTACCATGGAAGCGGAGAGCTTGCCTCCACATGGAGGCAGGTGTTCCATTTAGGTGCGCCGAAGGTTTACCCGGGTGGCCCGGGAGGCGGAACACAGGCAGGAGCAAGCCGTAATGAACGCGAAATCCGAGATGGCGGCGCCGGACGCGGCGACCGCGACCCGTCCGCTGCGCCGGGACGCCGAGCGCAACCGCCAGCTGATCCTCGGCGCGGCGAAGGTCGTCTTCGCCCAGCGAGGCCTCGAGGCGTCGCTCGACGAGATCGCGAAGGAGGCGGGGCTCGGCGTGGGCACCGTCTACCGCCGCTTCCCGAACCGCGACGCGCTGATCGACGCCCTGCTCGACGACACGGTCGCCTCCATCGAGCGCATCGTCGACGAGGCCGCCGAACTGCCGCGCGCCTGGGACGGACTGGTGTACTTCATCACGGAGATGCTCGAGAAGCAGGGAAACGACAAGGGCCTGCGGGACGTGATGCTCACCCGGGAGTCCCACCTGAACGAATGGGGCCCGGAGAAGGACGACATCATCCGCGCGAAGGTGACTCCCGTCGTCGACCACCTCGTACGCCGGGCCCAGCAGGAGGGCGACCTGCGGGAGGACGTGGCCACCACCGATCTCGGCATCATAATGATCGCGAGCGTGAGCATGGTCGAGTTCACCGCCGCCGTCGCCCCCGACATCTGGCGCCGCCAGCTGTCCATCACCCTCGACGGCCTGCGCGCCCGCCCCGCCGGCGCCACCATCCCGCTCACCCAGCCCCCCATCGACGACGCCCAGCTCGACGTCTGCATGACCGGCTGGAAGTACGGCTCCCGGCAAACCCCCAGGCAGCGCCCCAAGCCGTGCTGAACTGCGCGTTCACCCGCCCGTCACAAGCAATTGGCCAGCCCGCCCCGGCGGCTGCTACTGTTTTCCCCGTCCCGGGCGATTAGCTCAGCGGGAGAGCGCTTCGTTCACACCGAAGAGGTCACTGGTTCGATCCCAGTATCGCCCACCATAGTCTGCACGTATGCTCCGACCAGGAGTTATCAACTTTTCACTCGCGCGAGTGTCTGTGCCGTTGCGCAAAGCCATCGGTCAGCGAAATGCGGCGGTTTTATCCACGCAAGGTCGTTCGCCGTTGCGGAGCCGGTGGCGGTCCTTGAGCGCCTTGCCCACGATTTCCTCTGACTCACCGTCGGAGTAGATGTCGGCGGTGTCGACGAAGTTGATCCCGGCATCGAGCGCGTGGTGGATGATGCGGATCGACTCGTCGTGGTCGGGGTTTCCGGCGGCGCCGAACATCATCGTGCCCAGGGCGCAGGGGCTGACCTGGATTCCGGTCCGGCCCAGCGTGCGGTACTTCATGCCTGGTTCACGCCTTCCTTACGGGTCTGGTCGGGCGCGTTCACGCGCAGCCGCTCGTCGTCGAACACGATCTCGACCAGCGGGCTGTGGGCGAGCCAGTCGCCGAAGTCCTGCCGCCTGGCCGGCCGGCCGGCGACCTCGGGGCGGTTCTGCAGGTCGAGCACGGAGGTGATCACCCGGCGCCGGGTTGGTCCGTCGACCGGCATCGCGGTCGCGGGCAGATCGGCGGTGATCCCGTGTTTGAGGTGCACGGTAAAGCGCGGTTCGGCGCGCAGGTTCGCGTACCAGCTGCGTGGCGGGTGTGGCATGCCGGTGATGTACCAGCGCTCGTCGACGCGGTGGAACCACACCTCGATCCGGCGCGCTCGGCCGGTGCGCCGTCCCATCGTGGTGATGTCGATCGTGCGCTCGGCTCGGGTCGAGTCCGGCCCGATCGCCAGGGCGCGGGCGACGGCGGCGAGAGTCGCCTCTTCCATGATCATCCTCCTGTGTGCTCGCTGCGCGATCCGCTCCGGGCAAGTCCAGATAATCAGCGTTGGCGGGGCGACGACAGCAAGATCGGCTCGCATCGTTGCACAAACCTGTCGGGTTACGGCAGTGCGGTGGCGAGATCCGGGTGCTCGCGCAGGTGCGCGGCGTCGGCGCTCGGAGGGAGACCGAACTGGCGCCGGTATTCCCTGCTGAACTGCGAGGGGCTGTCGTAGCCGACCTGCGAGCCGACGCCGGTCACGTCATGCGGGTGGCTGGCCAGCAGCAGCCGTGCGGCCTGAAGCCGGAACTGCTTCTGGAACTGGATCGGGCTCATCGCCGTCACCGCCTGGAAGTTGCGGTGGAACGCCGAGACGCTCATCCCGGACAGCCGCGCCAGATCCTCGACCCGGAACGCCTCGGTGTAGTTCTCCCGGATCCACCGCACCGCCCGGGTGATGTGGCTGAGGCTGCTGTCCACGAGGCCGAGTTGTCGTACTGCCTCGCCCTGCGCGCCGGTCATGAGCAACCAGTGGATCTCGCGGGTGACGAGCGGTGCCAGCACCCTGCGATCGCCCGGCCGGTCCAGCAGCCGCAGCAGGCGCACGACGGCCTCGAGCAGGTCCGGCGAGGCGTCGCTGACCGCGATGCCGGGGCGGGCCGCGCCGGTGGACCCGGGCAGGTCGCCCGGCTGGGCTTGGACGAGTAGTTCCGCGATGACAGCCGGATCCAAGCTCATCCCGAAGCCGAGCGCCGGACTGCCGGGCATGACGCTGCCCGTCACCGGCAGGTCGGCCGAGGCCACCAGGTACTGGCCGGGACCGTAATCGTAGACGCGGTCGCCGAGGGCGAGCCGCTTGCCGCCCAGGGCGACGAGCGCGAGCACCGTGCCCGACATCGACGATCCCGGTTGAGCGTCCGGCCCGATCCTGCAGATACGCACGCCCTCAACCGCCGTGGCCATATCGGGGCGCGCATGCCGCTCCAGCCGGTCGCGAAGCTCGACCAGAAGGGGTTCGACGGCAGTCGGCATTCCACGATTCCAGCACGAACCCGCTGCCCCCGGCGCGTCGGCGGGCCGCCTGCGGGAGGATCGTGCAAGAAGTCGCGCGTTTCGGACAAGCACGGCGAGTTGTCCCTGCCAGTGCGGTCGAGCGGGGCGGTCGGCTTTCTCGCTGCACGCCCTGGCGATCATCGTCCGTCGGCCATCCGAGGGCGCGGAACTTGTCGGTCGCGTCCAGCTGCCAGGACGCGTTCGGGGCGGGATAGACGAATCGTCGGTAGGAGGCCCGCGGCTTCTTCCGCGGCTCGGCCCGGACGACGTTCGCGTCGCGGAAGATTCGCGCCGGCGCCGCTGTCGAGGGAACCGGGGTCATTCCCAAGTTGAGCCCGAGTGAGACGCGTGCGCTCCTGAGCTCGCGCGTTGGCGTCAGGAACGAAGGGTGCGCAGGCCGGTGCGGATTTCGCTGACCAGGATCTCGGGCTGTTCCAAGGCCGCGAAGTGCCCGCCCTTGTCGGCCTCGCCGTAGTGGATCAGATT
>NZ_DASZKT010000001.1:0-45259 GCF_035552695.1 Actinospica sp. | reverse complement strand
AGCAGTAGGTGGGTGACCGAGACGTGCAGCAGGCTGAGGGCGCACAACACGGTCAGTGTGTAGCCGAACAGCAGGCATAGCAGGCGGAACGTGCCCGCGCGCGCGTCGCCGAGTCGCCCCGGCACCTGGACCAGGCCGATGACGTCGCTGGTGCCGCTGCGCACCGCGATGACCGCGGTCACCAGGAAGACGACCGCGCCGACGACCGCGATCGTCTCGTGCAGCGTCTGATAACGCCCGGTGCCGAGCAGGCCGCCGTAGTGATACGAGACGATCAGCGCCGCGAGGGCCACGAGCGTGGCCAGGAACGCACGGTTGCGCAGCCATCGCAGTATGCTGTGACGAATGCCGGTTCGCGGTCTCGCCTTCGCGGCCGCGGTCGCGGTGATCGGTTCCTCCGAGTCTGGATGCAGGAGCAGGAGAGCACGCTCCACGTGCGATCTTCCTTTCGGTGGATTTCAAGACTCCGTGCGCGCGGGCCCAAAGGCCCACGGCCGCCTCAGCCTTCGCGCCCCAGGCCGTCGCGCAGCTGCCGACCGAGGTGGTTGAGCTCCTCGCGCGGGCAGGCGTCGATGAGCGCCGGGAGCAGCAGCGTCTCCTGCTCCTCGATGTGCCGCTGGATGTCGATCACCAGCTGGTTGACCAGCGCCTCGTACGCGACGGTGTCCTCGTCCGCGCGGGCGATGCTCAGCGCGATCCGTTCGGCCGCGTCGTCCTGCCGGGTCTGCTTGACCGCGTCGTGCGGCCCGTCCGGCAGGAAGCTGCGCAGCGCCGGATAGAGGTAGCGCTCCTCGGCGCGCGTGTGGCTGACGAACCGGGCCGCGACCCGGCGCACCAGCTCGGCACGCTCGGGGCACGGACCCAGTCCGGCGATCCTGGCGGCGAGGCCCTCGATCTCCTCGTGCTCGCGGTGCAGTTCGGTGGCGGCGTTGGCTCCTTCGGGCATGGGGCGCTCCCTCTCGTCGATTCGCGGTCCGCGCCCGTTACCCGCCACAGGGCGGGCCATGCATGCAGACTCCAGAACGGCGGTTCAGGACGCGGTCAGCGCGGCGAGCGCTTCAGCGTGGTCCCGGTACGTCGGGAGCACTCCGTCGGCGCCGGCCAGCTCGAACACCCGGGCAACCGGATCCGAGGGAATGACCAGGATCGGAACGCTGACGCCGTGTGCCGCCTCGTGGTGTGCGCGCACCAGCGCGGCGAAGCCGCGGGAGTCCATGAACCCGACGCCGGTCAGGTCCACGATGACCGGCCTACCCGGGGCGAGCGCATCGGTCAGCGCCTTGTACAGGCCCTCGGCATTGCCGAGGTCGATATCCCCGGACACCACCAGTGTGACCGTGTCCTCCAGAATCTGGCTGGTAATGGAGAGCGGGGGCATGTCAGGCCTCCTTGGGTCCCGGGTGCCGACGGCGGCTTTCCCGTTTGCGGGCGGTTGCGGGGGTGGTGAACAGCGCGAGCAGCGGACCGACCGGATAGTCGGCGTGCGCGTGGTGCCGAAAGGTCCGGTCGGGGTCGACCGTGTACCGGTTGCGGCGGCCCACCCGAGTGTGGCTGACGTAGCCGGTCTGCTCCAGATCGGCCACGATGCGCTGGATGGCGCGCTCGGTCATATTGCACTCGGCGGCCAGGTCGCGCAGGCGGACGTCGGGATCGCGGGCGATCTCGACCAGCACCCTGGCGTGGGTGCTCAGCAGGGTCCAGTCTCCGGTTCCGGCGTCCGGCCGCTCGTTGTCCACGGAGCAGAGGGTAGCTCAAGACGGCGAGAAACACGATACCGATTTCGTGTTTCCAAGGACCGGTTTCTTCGGCCGGCCGGGCTCCGGGGAACAGCGGCGCGCGCATGAGTCGAACGGTCCTGGGTATAAAGGGGCGTCGCCTCGCTGCGGGCGAGGTCTCGGGCCCCGAAAGGTGGTGAAGCGGTGACGGCGACGCGCGAGGTCGGGGCGGTGAGCGGCCTCGACACTCTCGAAGGCGGCGACCACGTCGCATGGTTCCTCGACCGCGCCGCGGACTTCGCCACGCAGGCCGGGAGGTTCTTCCAGCAGGGCATGACGTGCGGCGACAAGCTGCTCATGTTCGCCCCGCAACGATGCGCGGTGTCCCGGCTGCCGATCGGCGACGGCGTGACGGTATTCGATCCCCGAAAGGCGTTCCTGGCCGACAGCGGCCGTGCGACGGTGCGCTACCGGCGATTCGGCAGCGTGCTGCGTGAGCAGAAGGCGCTGGCGAGCACCGAGGGCTACCGCGGCGTCAGGCTGATCGTCGACATGGACTGGCTTCTCGACAGCACCGTGACACACGAGGACGTCATCGAACTCGAACTAGGGCTGGACGAGGCGACTGCGGCCGAGAAGGCGCTCGTCGTGTGCGCCTACCGGCTCGAGAGCTTCACCGCGGCCGAGATCGCCGATGCGGCCTGCGTGCATCCGGGGACTCTCAACGACGCTCCCGGCGATGTCGGGTTCCGGATGTGGGCGGTCAGCTCGAACAGCTGGCACCTGTCCGGGGAGATCGATCTGCGGGCGAGGAGCGTCTTCCCCGCGTTGCTCACGTCTGCGGCGCGTGGCCGAGAGCGGTTGCGGCTCGACTGTGCGGGTCTGGACTTCATCGATGCCGCCGGAACACGCGCGATCGCCCACGTCGCCTGCGAAACCGCTACGCCGCTGCACCTGGAGCACGCCAGCGACTCGCTACGCAGTCTGTGGCGGCTGCTGGACCTCGAGGCCTACGCGCCAAAGGTGGATCTACGGCCATGAACAACGTCACCACGCGGAACGAAGGCTTTCGGCACGAAGCGCTGCTGTACGCCGGGGACGAGCAGTTCGTCACCGCGACAGCCCAGTTCGCACGCGAAGGCCTGGGTGGTGGCGAGGCCGTGCTCGTCGCGGTGATCGAGCCGCGGGCGTCGATGTTGCGCGCCGAACTGGCGATCGACGCGCCGGAGCTCGAGTTCCTCGACATGGCCGAGGTCGGGCGCAACCCGGCCCGGATAATCCCGGCCTGGCATGAGTGGGTGGAGCGCAACACCGTGGCGGGACGGGCGTTCCGCGGCATCGGGGAACCCGTCTGGGCCGCGCGCACGCGCACCGAAATAGTCGAATGCCAGCGGCATGAGCAGCTGCTCAACACCGCCTTCGACCCGGGTCCGGCCTGGTCCCTGCTGTGTCCTTATGACGTCAGCACCCTGCCGCCCGATGTGATCGAACGTGCCAGCCACACCCATCCGGCCATCGTGAGCGACGGGACGACGCACCCGAGCGCCTCGTATCCGCACGAGGACCTGCTCGCCGAGCAGATGTTCGCGGCGCCGCTGCCGGACGCCGGCCCCGCGTTGTGCGAGCTCTGGTTCGACATCGACGACCTCTCCCGGCTGCGCGCCGCCGTCCAACGATGCGCCCCCGCCCTGCGGCTCGACGCCCGCCGCGTGCCCGAATTCGTCCTCGTCGTCAGCGAACTCGCCGCCAACAGCATCTCCTACGGGGGTGGAAAGGGGCGGCTTCGCGTGTGGCAGGACGGCAGCCACGCGGTTTGCGAGGTACAAGACGAGGGCCTGATCAGCGATCCCCTCGTCGGACGCCGCAAGCCTGAGCCGCGCGAGCGCGTCGGAGGCGCCGGCCTGTGGACCGTGAATCAGCTGTGTGACCTTCTGCTGATCCGCTCCACCAGAGAGCGCGGCACCACGGTGCGCGCATACATGGCCGCTCGGCCCGAAGAAGCGCTGCGGAGCTAATCAAAAGGCATCTTGGGGTTTGTAGGACAAGCGAACGGCAACCCGGAAGACGAGGGATTCGAAAAGAACTTTCCGTCGAGTCCTCACATACCCGAGTGCATAAGGAGCATCTCTCATGGGTGTCATTCTGCTCGTCCTGTTGCTCGCCCTGGTGCTCGGCGGACTGGGCTTCGCCGTTCACGTGCTGTGGTGGATTGCCCTGGTCGTGCTCGCCGTCTGGCTGATCGGCTTCGTCATCAGGGCCGGCGAGAGCGTCGGCGGGCGTCGGCGGTGGTACGGCCGGTGGTGATGAGAGGCGTAGGCCCTCGCACCGAATCCTGGCTCCTCGCTCTCACACGAGGAGCCAGGAGGGCGGAAATATGACACTTCCGGCCAACGAGATCCTCCACGCCGAGAATTACACCGAGAATTACACCGACGAGGATACGGACACCGCCGCCGAACTACGGCAAAAGCACGAGGAATCGATAGCGGACAACTTCCGGCACATCGTGTGTTTCCTGTGCTATCCCGCCTTCGCCACCACACGCGTCGCCCCGCACGACGCCGAGTGTATCTGCGGCAAGCCGGTCAGGACCGGTGACATCCCCGGCCCGAGTACGGCGCCGGAGTGCGTGCTCTGCAACGAGATGGCCGAGGGCCACCGCTCCGCGACCCACGCGGAGACCTGACTCGCGGAGACCTGACTCCTCGTCCTCAGCTCAACTGCTCGGCCAGCGCGAGGATGATTCCGCTCGGCCCGCGGAGATAGCAGAGCAGGTAGCTGTCCTCGAAACGGGCCACTTCGCCGACGAGTTCGGCGCCGTGCGGGCGGAGGCGGGCGAGGGTGTCCTCAATGTCGTCGACGGCGAACATGACGCGGTGCAGCCCCAGCGTGTTCGACGGAGTGATCGCGGGCTCGGGAGTGATCGCCGCAGGGGCGTGATACGTCGACAGTTCGAGCCGGCCCGGAGCGCCCGGGATCCGCATCATCGCGATCTCGCATCGCATATCGTCAAGCCCGACGACCTTCCCCGCCCAGCTTCCTTCGATCTGCGCCCTGCCTTCCAGCTCCATGCCGAGTTCGACGAAGAAGGCAACGGCGGCGTCGAGATCGTCGACGACAATGCCGACGTTGTCCATGCGCTGAATCGTCATGCCCCCGAGGATAGGCGCCCCGCCCGACACCGTCGCGCCGCCACGAGAGCCGCGCCGGTTCCTGCCTGAGCTAGAACCTGCCCTGCGCGTGACGGGAGCCAGAGCGGCGTTCATTGACGTTGATTCGGCACTGGGAGCTCTGATGACGAGCCGACGAGCGGATAACGCCTGTCGGGGGTGGTGGCTAGCATGACTTCCGGGAACGGAGATCACGGAGGCGTTCGATGGCAAGGTTCGTGCTTATCCCCGGGGCCGGCGGCAGCGCATGGACCTGGCATCTGCTGGTGCGCGAACTCGCTGGACGCGGGCACGAGGCGGTGGCGGTGGACATCCGCGAGGACGATCCGGCGCTCGGCCTGGAGGACTACGCGGCAACGGTGCTCGAGGCCGTCGACGGACGTGCCGAGACCGTGCTCGTGGCTCATTCGATGGGCGCGTTCACCGCGCCGATGGTGACCGAGCGAACGCCGGTGCGCATGCTCGTCCTCGTCAACCCCATGACTCCGGTGCCCGGCGAGACGCCCGGCGTCTGGTGGGAGGCGACGGGCCAGCCCGCGGAGCGCGAGGCCGCGGAGCGGGCCGCCGGCCGCGAGGCGACGATGAACGAGGACGTGATGTTCTTCCACGACCTGCCGGAGTCTCTCCGCGAGGCGGCGCGCCAGGACGGCCGCGGACCGTCCGACACCCCGTTCGGACAGCCGTGCGCGTTCACGCGATGGCCGGAAGTCCCGTTGCACGTCATCGTCGGACGCGACGACCGGCTCTTCCCTCTCGCGTTCCAGCAGCGCGTAGTACGCGAGCGGCTCGGCATCGAGCCCGACGTGATGCTTGGCGGCCATCTACTGGCCCTGAGCCAACCGGCCGAACTAGCCGACCGACTCGAGACGTACATCCGCCACGACCGGGTCGGCGACTAGGACGAATCTTCGAGCGCCTGCCTCGGTCTTGGCCGGTCAACTGCGACGCAGCAGCATCACGACGAGAACGATCAACACGATGAGCACGACGGTACCCATGCCGATATACACGATTACGTACTTTCTCACTTGGGATAACGGACGCGGCGGGCGCGTCTCGTGGTCCCGGGTACCCCCTCTCGCCGCACGAAACGGGGTGGCCGCGGCCTGGGGAAACGGCCTTGGGCGCGCGACACGCACGCCTCGATCGTGCTCCGGTAGGCTCGGAAAACCTGCGACGGTGTGCACATGAGCAATGGAGCCGCCGCACCGCCCCCCGGCACCCGTGCCTACTCGTCCGCCCGTACCAAGCTCCTGACCTGCACGGCGGCCGGAATCGCCGCGGGCGTGGTCGCCGCGGTCCTCGGCACCGGCCGCGAAGCGCCCCTGATCGGCTGGGGCACCCTCGCGGGCGCGTTCTGCATCTGGGCGTGGGCATCCGTCTGGCGCATGGACGCGGACGCCACCGCCGCGCACGCCATGCGCGAGAGTCCGGGCCGCGACCTCACCGACCTCATCCTGCTCGGCGCGTCGGTCGCCAGCCTCGTCGCGGTCGGCGTGGTCTTATTCGGCGCCGGCAATCAGAACGGTGCGACCAAGTACATCCAGGCCGCCCTCGCCGTCGCCTCCGTGACCGTCTCCTGGATCCTCGTGCACACCGTATACACCCTGAAATACGCACGCATCTACTACGGCGAACCCGTCGGCGGCATCGACTTCAACGAATCCGACCTCCCCGAGTACAGCGACTTCGCCTACCTCGCCTTCACCATCGGCATGACCTTCCAGGTCTCCGACACCAATCTGCGGAACAAGACGATCAGGCGCACCGCACTACGCCACGCCCTGCTCTCCTTCCCCCTCGGCACCGTCATCATCGCCACCTCGATCAACCTCGTCGCCGGACTCGCGAAGTGACGGCGGACGTGCGGCGACGTGACGTGCGGCTACGTAGCGCGGCGTCCGCCGACGAATGCTCCGTCGGCGAACGCCAGGCGCTCCGCTTCCCGGCCGGGGGGGTGACCGGGAGGGAGCTGGACGCTGCGGAACGGGGGGATATCCCGCCGCGCCTTGCCTCCGAGTACCCGCCCGGCCGGACTCCACACGGGATGCGAGGACCGAAATCCCCGAATGTCACCAAGAGCAGAACCCTGTCCTTGGATCAGGTGTGTCCTGCCAGCAGGGTGACCAGGACCAGCCACGACGTGCGTGCCGGCCGCTATGGCAGGCCGATCTGCACCTTGCCGCCGAGAGTCTTGTAGGTACTGGCCTGGCTGCCGGTGACCTGCGCGTAAGTCATCGAGGTGGTCGGGCTCGAGGGCTGCTCGACCAGGTAGGACGAGCCCGCGGTCACCGGCACCTTGAACGTGCTCGCGGTGGTGGCCGCGAGGATCACGGCGCCGGTCGAGCCGTTGACGACCTCGGCCTGTTTTCCGGGCCAGGGGTTGCGCACGGTCATCGTGGTGGTCGAGCCGGCCTGGATCGCGGCGGTGGCCAGGATGCCGCCCTCGACCTGGACGTCGACCTTCGAGTTGCCCTGGATGGCGACGGTGCCTGAGCCGTCCCACCCGGAAGGCCAGGCCGGGGCGAAGCGCAGGGTGCCGTCGTAGTCGGTGGCCAGTGCTTCGTCGAGGGCCGTGGCGACCGTGGCCGACTGCTCGAGGTAGGGGTCGTTCCAGTTCGTGCCCGTGGTGAGGTTGGCCAGGCCATTGATATGGGTTTGCAGCTTCTCGACGCCCGCGGTCAGATCGGCCTGGACCTGGCTCGCGTTGTCGAGGCGGGCCGCGTCGACGGCGTCGAAGTTCCAGTCGTTGCCGTTCTGGTTGGGCCGGTACTGGTAGGTCCGGTCCTCCAGCGCGGTGAGGTTGTCGCCGCCGACGACCGAGTTGTCGCCGACCACGCCCCAGGGCCAGACCGGTTCCAGTCCGATGTTCTCGCCGTTCTCCAGCTTCGCGGTGGGCTGGTACGAGTCGGCGATCACGTCCGTGCCCTTGGCGTCCACGCTCGCGGTCGTCGTCGGGGAGGTCGGCTGCGGGTTGAGCAGCTGCTGCTTGGTCGATTCGTCGGTACGCGCGTACGGACCGATCTCCGTCTCCGCCGTCTTGAGCTGGGCGACGAGGGAGGAGTCGGTGTTCAGCAGCGTCGCGGCGGAGACGACCGCGGGGAACAGCGCCTGGTCGGCGACGAGGTCCGTGGTCGGGTCCTGCACGGCCCACTGCGTCTCGTGCGCGTTGGCGACCGCGTGCAGGTAACCGTCAGAACCCTTCGTCTGCCAGGCGAGCAGGAACGTGACGGTCTGCTTGAGGATCGGGTAGTACTTCTGCAGGAAGCTGATACTGCCGGTGTCCTCGTACTGCTGCCAGATCCACATCGCGAGCTCCGGCCCGCTCGTGATGTCGAGCGCGTTCCACGCCGGGCTGGACGCGGTGGCACACGAGGCGTTCTGGGTGTTGTTCCCGCCGCTGAAACCGTTGCCGTTGAACCGCATCGTCTCCGGCACGCATGCTCCGGGCTTGCCGCTCATCTGGGCCGTGGTCCACGACTCGATCGCGGGCAGGTCGTTCAGATACATGTCGAAGATCGGTACGTTGAGCGCGTAGTTGCCCGAGGAGAGGTTCGCGGCGATCTCCGCGCGCAGGTTCCAGAGCCAGTAGCCGGCCGGGTACCAGTCCACGTGGTCCTGGTCGTAGTTGAACATGTCCGCGATGCCGGCCTGGCTGCCCGGGTAACCGCCCGCCTTCATCGAGGCGGCCTCGTCGTACAGGTAGAGGGTGCGCAGGTTCTCCATATACTGCGCGCTGCCGTCCGAAGAGCTCATCTCGACCAGACCGCTGCCGGCCCAGTACGTGTGCCACGCCAGGGCCTGCGCCGCGGTCAACGTGGCGGTGGCGGTGTCGGTGTCCGAGCCGACCAACGTCTGCGCCGTGCTGATCGCGTTCCCGCCCGTCCACGTGGGTGCGGCGACGACGATGCGGTACGAGCCGTCGCTGTTGGGCGTGAAGGCGACCTTCACCTGCGTGGAGTTGACCACCGACGCGCTCACGTTTCGCGCCCCGGCGGTGATCGTCGCCATCGCGCCGAAGGTCTTGCCGGACGGGCCGTTCGTGACGTTGTCCACCCAGGTCTGCGCCAGCGCGCCGTAGGCTCCCGACGAGGTCGCGCTCGGGCTGCGGCCGCTCCACAGGTTCAAGGTCGCGGACTGCTGTGTGTTCGGGTTGGCGCCGGTGACCTCGATGATCAGCTCGTCCTTGCCGGACGGCACCCACGCCTGCATCGTCATTCCGCCGCCGGACTCGTCCAAGGCCCCGCGGAAGACGTCCAGATGCCCGGAGAAGTCCGAGGCCGCGGTCATCGTGGACAGACCCGGGATGTTCACCTGCCCCGGGGAGAGCCTGTTGGGCATCGTGTCGCTGCGGTTGAGCTGGGCGGTGAAGCCGTTCGCCGCCCACGCGGCCACCCCCAGCGAGCCGTTGCCCAACTGCAGCGACTGCGCCGCAGCGGTGTTCGGCTCCCCCAGCACCACGTCGGAACGCGAGACCACGCCCCCGATGTTCAGATCGAAGGCTCCGTTGTGCCAAGCGGTCGTCAGCGTGGCGGCGGAGGCGGGTGAAGCAAGTTGAGACACGGCCAGCGACCCGCCGAGTGACAAAGCTACGAGCCCGACGAGCCAGAACCGGCGCCGGTGATGTCGAGTGGGCATGGATCCTCCTCCACGCAGTGATGCATCCGAATGGGCGTGCTATCGAGCGACACATCGGAGGTGTTCTAGCGCATCGCCTCTCGCGCGTCCATGGATTCAGGGAGTTTCGGAACCTACCGCGTCGTTCAAGGGGTCGACTCGGCCAAAGGTTGGGTCTTTGCCCTTGACACCGGTTCACGTGAGTGGAACGTTGTCGGCCACGACAGCAGGGGCATGAGACACCGTCCCCACCCGGCTCTCACCGAACCCCTGCTTCCCACCGGCGCGAGATCGGGCAGCTGACCCACATGTCCGCGACTCGCGAATTCATTCATACATAGAGGAATCATGCGACCAAGACAGCGCTCGCTGCTGATCATCACCGCTCTGGCCTGCACCGGCCTGGCAGGCTTCCAGCTCCTAGGCAGTGGAGCGAACCACGCTGCCGCCGTGGGTACCGCGGTGACCGCAGCCGTCACCGACACCGGCGGTGCCACGCTCTCGCACCGCTCCTCCACCGACACCGGCGCGCTGGGGGTGACCTTCAGCTTCGAGACCAACTCGCTGGCCGGCGGACCGTACACGGACAGTTGGCCGATCCACAACGTGCCGATGTACGAGGCGAACACCGCCGGAACCGCGCAGTTCTGGCTGAACTACGTCGAGCAACTCGTCTCCGCGGGCGTGGACTACGTCGCCGTGGACACCCGCGGCTACATCCCCGGCTCGACCGTCCCCAACGAGGGCGGGGACCCGCGCGAACTCACCCAACTGGTCAACGCCATCAACCAGGCCGGGGACGCCGGCAAGCTGAAGATCGCGGCCTTCGATGACACCCCGGCTTCGATGACCGACAAGATGAACCAGATCGTGCACGGCAGCGGCGGCTATTCCCCGCCGTTCGACTTCTCGGTCACCACCGGCTCCGGCAACGGCGGCTACAAGTACCTGTGGAACAACGACCTCGAAGCCTTCTTCCAGGCCGTGCCCAGCAGCATGCTCTACAAGGTCAACGGGCAGCCGTTGATCTACCTGTGGTCCGACAACAGCTTCGCGTTCGCCAACCAGGGCAACGGGAACTCGGCACGCTATCTCAGCTACGTGCGCAGCCAAGCCGAGTCGACGTTCAACGAGAACCCCTACTTCGTCGTCGACGACAGCTGGGTCAAGAACGACTCGGCCGTCGCCGGCGTCGTGCAGGGCGAGGACGACTGGTTCGGCGTGCCCACCCCCACCTACACGAACCAGGCCTTGGGCGGCCAGACCTTCGGGGCCACCGTGCCCAGCTTCGAGGAGGTCGACTCCACCGCGAACCGGCTGATCGACCCGAACCACGGCAACACGTTCGTCACCGACTTGACCGACACCGTCGGCAAGAACGACACCCTCACCCTCGTCGAAGGCTTCAGCGACTGGCCGGAGAACGCCGCGATGTGGCGCACCGAGGCCGGGTCCTACACCACGACGCACCGCGACTACCCCGGCCAGGACATCAACATCCTGCGCCGCTACTCCAAGACCCCGTTCCCCAGCCCGCTGACCGTGCAGGCCGAGACCGCCGACACGATCACCGGCGCACAAGCCAACCCCTTCAAGGTCTACCGCCCCGACCTCGGCGTGCAGACCACGACCGACACCGGCGGCGGCTGGAACGTCGGCGGCCTCACCACCGGTGAGACCGAGACGTGGGACCAGGTCCCGATGCAGGGCACCGAAAACCTCAGCGTCCGCGTCGCGAGCCCCAACACCGGCTCCCAGTTCCGCTTCGTCATCGACGGCGTCACCGGACCCACCATCACCGTGCCGAACACCGGCGGCTGGCAGACCTGGCAGACCGTCAGCGCCGGCTCCTTCACCTTCAACCCCGGCACCTACCACACCGTCGAGATCCAGTACCTGACCGGCGGATTCAACGTCAACTGGTGGCAGGCCACCGCGGGCTGACCGGAAGGTGCGAGGCCGCCGCATCAGGGTTGGATCTTCGCAACATTCCTTTAGTCCGGATGACATCATTCGGAAACGAGCCGGGACTGAAGTTGGTTACCTGACCGGTCGCGAGGCGGCTAACCACCTGGCACGGAGGATGTCATGCCCGAAATATACTGCGCTGTACGCTGCTCGGGCGGCGTGACGCGGCGCCGCCACGTCCGATGAGGACCGCGATGCGGGTGGCCGGCGCCCACCTTCCAGTGGCGGTGATCGGCGGCGGGCAGGCCGGGCTGTCGATGAGCCACTGCCTGCGCGAGCGCGGGATCGAGCACGTCGTGCTCGAGGCGAACGCGGTCGGGCATGAGTGGCGTAGCCGGCGGTGGGACTCGTTCTGCCTGGTCACGCCGAACTGGCAGTGCAGGCTGCCCGGATTCGCGTATCAGGGTCCGGATCCTGACGGCTTCATGGTGCGCGCGGAGATAGTGGGGTACCTCGAGGCGTACGTGGCGGCGTTCGAACCGCCGCTCGTCGAGGGTGTGCGCGCCACCCGGCTGCGTCGGTCCGCCGCGGGCGGCGTGTTCGAACTGTCCACCACCGCCGGGGACCTGACTGCGGATCAGGTCGTGGTGGCCACCGGGCCGTACCACACGCCGTCCGTGCCGGCGCTGGCGCAGCGGCTGCCGGACAGCGTCGAGCAGGTCCACTCGTCCGCGTACCGCAACGCCGGGCAGTTGCCGGAGGGTGCGGTGCTGGTCGTGGGCACGGGGCAGTCGGGATGTCAGATCGCCGAGGATCTGCATCTCGCCGGGCGCCGGGTGCATCTGGCCGTGGGGAGCGCACCTCGGGTGGCGCGCTTCTACCGCGGACGCGACTGCGTGGCGTGGCTCGACGAGATGGGCCACTACGCGAAGAGCATCGACGAGTTCGATGACGCTGCGGCGGTGCGGATGCGCGTGAACCACTACGTGACCGGCCGCGACGGCGGACGCGACATCGACCTGCGGGCCTTCGCCCGGGACGGCATGCGGCTCTACGGCCGATTGACCGGCGTCAGCGGCACCCGGCTGGAATTCGCGGACGACCTCAAGGTGAATCTCGACCACGCGGACGCGGTGGCCGAGGGGATCAAGGACGCCATCGACGCGCACATCGCCGCGCTCGGCATCGCGGCAGTCCAGGAGGCGCGCTATGTGCCTGTGTGGGAGCCCGACGAGCAGCCCGCCGAACTCGACCTCGCCGAGGCCGGAATCTCCTCGGTGGTCTGGGCCACCGGCTTCCGGCGCGATCACCGCTGGATCGAGGTCCCCGTCTTCGACGGCCGCGGCTATCCCATGCACCGGCGCGGGGTCAGCGGCTGTCCCGGGCTGTACTTCCTCGGCCTGCCGTGGCAGCACTCCTGGGGCTCGGGCCGCTTCGAGGCCGTCGGCCGCGACGCGGCGTTCCTCGCCGACCACATCGACGCCTCCCGTCGCCTCGCGGACGTGTGCGGCACCCTGACCGGCGCCGCGCGGCTCACCGCGGCCCTGCCGATCGGCTGAAAGGAGCCCGAGATCCCCATGGCCTTCGACGCGCACCGGCACATCGGCGTCCTGCCCGCGTATCCCTTCTACGGCGGCCCGCCGGTCAATCCGGACGTCACCGCCCGCGCCACCATCAAGCAGCTGATCTCAGATCTCGATGCCGAGGGCACCGAGCGGGCGCTGGTCATCCCGAACTACGGCGTGCCCGATCCGGCGATCGCCTTCTCCTTCAACGCGTTGGCAATCGAGGCCGCGCAGCGCGACGACCGGATCCGCGCGGGCCTGTGGGTCTCGCCGCGCCCCGAAGACGCCGACCGCACGGCGGCGGCCCTCGCGCTGGCCGGGGAGCCCGGTGTCAGGGCACTGAAGCTGAGCTTCCTGCTCGGCGGGCACCCCGCCGATCCGGCCTGCCGGCCGCAGCTCGACCGGATCTTCGCCGAGGCCGAGCGCCTGGGCCTGGTGGTGCACGTGCACACCTCGCCCGGCGCGGCCTCGGACATCGACGAGGTGGGCCGCCTCGTCGACTGGTACGCCGACCGCGTGCCGGTGCACCTGGTGCACTTCGGCGGCGGGATGAGCGGCCACATCAAGCTCGCCGGCTCCCGGTTCTTCGACTGGATCGCGGCCGGCAAGCGGGTCTACACGGACCTGTCCTGGGCCATCGGCTTCGCGCCTGGCTGGCTGGCCCGGGAGATCGAGCGGCGCGGGACCGGCCACGACCGCGTGCTGTTCGCCAGCGACCAGCCCTGGGGCGACCACGCCGGCGAACACGCGCGGATGGCCGCCGCGTTCGGTGACGGGGAGCTGGCCCGGCTCGCGTTCCGGGACACCTTCGCCGCGCTCTACGACTGACCCGACCCTCCACCCTCTCACCGCAAGGAGACGAACGTGACCGTCGAACTGTCCGACATCGAGAAGCAGTCCCTCACCGAGATCTCGCACCCCTCGCTGCCCGAGGGATCCACGATCTACGGCACCACGAAGGTCTTCCCCGACTACCAGGCCGAGGACGGCGAAACCTATTTCACGCTCGTGCACGGCATCGCGCACGAGTCCTCGGTCAGCTTCGTCGCCGTGCTGCAGGCCACCCGCGCGCTGCGCAAGGGCTTCGAGTCGGCGATCTACTTCTACGGCCCCGGCTCGCTCAACTGCCTGGCCACCCGCGGCTTCCCGACCACCGGGAACTCCGCGTTCCCGGGCGAGCACAACATCAACAACCAGCTCAAGACCTTCATCGCGGAGGGCGGCAAGGTCTACTGCTGCCGCTTCGGGCTCTCACTGCACGGCGCCCGCGAGGAGGACCTGATCGAGGGCGTCATCCCCACCCACCCGCTGGACGTGCAGGACGCGATCATCCACTACGCGCGCAAGGGCGCGATCATCAACTCCACCTACCAGCTCTAAAGGAGGCGCGACGTGAGCGTTGGCACCGAGTCTTCAAGCGCGGTGGACGTACGCATCCTGACCAGGGCCGAACTCGCGCTGCACGGCGTGCGCGCCGAGGTCCCGGTGCGGCGGCCGGACGGAGCCGGGCCCAGCGACGACGGGCACGTGCTGGTCGACGGTGCCAACGCCGCGTTGCCGAACAATCCGCAGAGCCCCTATTCGGTGCGCGAGGGGCGGGTCTGGCTCGGCGAGCAGGACACCGGCCTGACCCTCAGCCCGGTCAGCCGGCCCAGGTTCTACGACCTGAGCACGGCCGACGGCGTGCCGTACGAGCACATAGCCCGGCTGCACGGGGCGGACGTGCTGGCCACGACCGTCGTGCAGACCTGCATCCGATACGAGGAGCCCGAGCGCTGCCGCTTCTGCACGATCGAGGAGTCGCTGCGCGCCGGCGCGACGGTCGCCGCCAAGACTCCGGCGCAGCTCGCGGAGGTCGCCGAGGCCGCCGTGCGGCTCGACGGCGTGCGGCAGATGGTGATGACCACAGGTACGACGACCGGCCCCGACCGCGGGGCGCGAGCACTGGCCAGATCGGTGCGCGCGGTCCTCGAAGCGGTGCCCGGCCTGCCGATCCAGGTCCAGTGCGAGCCGCCCGGCGACCTGGCGTGGATCGGCGCTCTGTACGAGGCGGGTGCGACGTCGATCGGCATCCACGTCGAAGCGCTCGACGACGCGGTGCGCCGCCGCTGGATGCCGGGCAAGTCGCGGGTCCCGATGGCCGAGTACGAGGCCGCGTGGGATGAGGCGGTGCGCGTGTTCGGCCGCAACCGCGTATCCACATACTTGCTGGTCGGTCTCGGTGAGGACCCAGATGAACTCGTCGAGGGCGCCGGGCGGCTGATCGAACGCGGCGTGTACCCGTTCGTGGTGCCGTTCCGGCCGATGCGCGGCACCCTGGCCGCACGCGACGGTATCCCGGCTCCGAGCGCCGAATCGCTGCGCTACGTGACCGAGGGCGTCGCGGCGAAACTGCGCGCGGCCGGGATGACGGGCGCGGACCAGAAGGCCGGATGTGCGGCGTGCGGGGCGTGCAGCGTGCTGCAGAGTGCGGGAGGCTGAGGTGTACCTGGATGGCGGCTCGACCACGGTTGCCGCGGATCCGCCGATGGACATCCTGGCCCTGCTCGGCGATCGCAGCACTCTGGCACGTGTGCCGGACTTCCGGATCGAGCAGGCCGATGACGCGGCCTCCATCGCGGCCTATCGCGCCCTGCGGCGCGAGGTCTTCGTGCACGAACAGGAACTGTTCGACGGCCACGACCTCGATGCGCACGACGAGGATCCGCGCACGATCGCGCTCGTGGCACGGGAGCGGACCGGCCGGATCGTCGGCGGCGTGCGGCTCGGGCCGGTGCACGACGGACCGGATCTCGGCTGGTGGCAGGGCGGGCGGCTCGTCGTGGCGCCCGGCGCGCGCGGACCACGCGGACTCGGCGCCGCGCTGGTGCGTGCCGCGTGCGCCCGGGCCGAGTCCGAGGGCGTGCTGCGCTTCGAGGCGCACGTGCAGGCCCGCAACACGAACCTCTTCGCGCGTCTCGGCTGGCAGCGCGTGCACCCCCTCACGGTCGCGGGAACGCCGCATGTGCTGATGCGCTGGCCGATCGGGCGTATCAGCGCCCTTGCGGCGGCGACGAAGTCCCGGCTCGGCGCGGTGCTCGCCGCGCTCCCCCCGATCGGCGGCAGCGGCTTCGTCGGCGACGACGGTGCTCCCCTGCCGGGCACCGACGTCATCGCGGCCTGCGACGCGATCGTGCCCGCGATGGTCGAGCGCGATCCGGAGTGGGCGGGCTGGTGCGCGGTCCTCGTCAACGTCAACGACCTCGCGGCGATGGGCGCGCGGCCGATCGGCCTGCTCGACGCGCTCGGCGCCGCGGACGCACGGCAGGCGAGCCGCGTTCTCAGCGGGCTGTCACGCGCCGCGGAAGCCTACGGCGTGCCGGTGCTCGGCGGCCACACGCAGTTCGGCGTGCCCGCCGCGCTCTCGGTCACCGCGCTCGGCCGCACCGGGCATCCGGTCCCGGGCGGCGGCGGACGGCCGGGGCACGCGGTGAGCCTGACCGCCGACCTGCACGGCGGCTGGCGTCCCGGATATCGCGGCAGGCAGTGGGACTCCACCTCGCGGCGTTCCGCCGAGGATCTGCGTGCCATGATCGGCTCGGTCGCGGCGGCACGGCCCGCCGCGGCCAAGGACGTCTCGATGGCCGGGGTCGTCGGCACGCTGGGCATGCTCGCCGAGGCGAGCGGGTGCGCGGCGGTGCTGGATGTGGCCGCCGTACCCCGACCGGCGCAGGCGAGCATGGGCGACTGGCTCACCTGCTTCCCCGGCTTCGCGATGCTCACCGCCGACGCCCCGGACGCGCCACCGCTGCCCGCCGGCCCGGCCGTAGGCGCGCGCTGCGGGGTACTGACCGAAGGCAAGGGTGTCGGGCTGCGCTGGCCCGACGGAGAGATCACGGCCGCGCTCGACGGGCCGGTAACCGGAATGGGAAGCGCATGAGCACCCTGCGAATGGCGGCCGCGGCCGCCGAGTTCGGCCGCGACCTGGAGGAGGACTTCGCGATCGTCGAACGGCTCGTCAAGCAGGCCCGCGAGGACGAGGTCCGGCTGCTCGCGCTGCCCGAGGCCTGCCTCGGCGGCTACCTGCTCAGCCTGGACGACGACGCGGACCTGGACGCCGGACCGCCCGCGCTCGCCCTGGACGGTCCGGAGATCCGCCGCCTGGCCGGGCTCGCCGCGGAGATGACCGTCGTCGCGGGCTACTGCGAGGCCGCCGACGGCACCCGCTACAACAGCGTCGTCTGCGTGACCGGCGACGGGGTGCTCGGCAACCATCGCAAGGTGCACCAGCCGCTGAGCGAGGACGCCAGCTACTCCTCCGGCGACCGCTTCCACGCCTTCGACACCCCGGCCGGCCGGATCGGCATGATGATCTGCTACGACAAGGCCTTCCCCGAGTCCGCCCGCGCCCTGGCCCTCGACGGGGCCGAGATCGGGGTCTGCGTCTCGGCGTGGCCGGGCGCCCGCACCAACCCGGCCGCCGACCTGGCCGAAGACCGCTGGAAGCGGCGGTTCGATCTGTTCGACCGGGCCCGCGCGCTGGAGAACCAGATCATCTGGCTCTCGGCGAACCAGGCCGGCACCTTCGGGACGCTACGCTTCGTCGGCAGCGCCAAGGTCGTCGACCCCGGCGGCGAGATCCTGGCGGACACCGGCGTCGAGCCCGGCCTCGCGGTCGCGGAACTCGACGTCGCACGCGCCCTGGAGACCGCCCGCCGCTCCATGGGCCACCTGCGCGACCGGCGCCCGCAGATCTACACCTACGACGCAGGGGAAGCGGCAACCGCATGACCGGCATCCGGATCGCGGCCGCGGCCGCCCATTTCGGCCGCGACCTGGAATTCGACCTGGCCCGCATCGCCAAACTCATCGACGACGCCCGCGGCGAGGGCGCCGACCTGCTCGTGCTGCCCGACGCCGCCCTCGGCGGCTACCTCGCCGACCTGCGCCACCCCGACCCGGAAGCGCTGCCGCCCGCGCTGGAGCCGGACGACCCGCTCATCCACCGGGTGGCCAGGCTGGCCGCCGAGATGGTCGTCTGCCTCGGCTACTGCGAGGGCGGCGACGACGTCAACTACAACGCAGCTGTCTGCGTCAACGGCGACGGAGTGCTCGGCCGCCACCGCAAGGTGCACCTGCCCGCCGGGGAGATAGCCGCGTACGCGCCCGGCGACCGATTCGACGCCTTCGACACCCCGGTCGGGCGTATCGGGATGCTGATCGACTACGACAAGACCTTCCCCGAGTCCGCGCGCTCGCTGGCCCTGGACGGCGCGCAGATCCTCGCGTGCCTCTCCGCCTGGCCGACGAGCATCACCAACCGGGCGCCCCGGATGGCGCAGGACCGCCAGGCCAAGCTCTTCGACCTCTACGACCAGGCCCGCGCCGCGGAGAACCAGGTCGTGCTCGCCTCCTCCAACCAGACCGGCGCGATGGGCGGCATGCGCTTCCTCGGCCAGGCGAAGGTGGTCGGTCCCGGCGGAGACATCCTCGCCCGCACGTGGGCCAAGGCCGGACTCGCCGTCGCCGAGGTGGACGCGGCGAGCGAGATCGACCGCGCCCGACGCATCCTGCACCACCTCAACGAACGCCGGCCCGACGCGTACCGGGAGAAGCGCTCGTGAGGATCGCGCTGCTCTCCTACTCCACCAGGCCGCGCGGCGGCGTCGTGCACACGCTCGCCCTCGCCGAGGCTCTGGCCGCGCTCGGCGAGGACGTCACCGTGTGGTCCCTGGGCCGAGGCGGCGACGAAGAGTTCTTCCGGCCTGTCGATCCGGCCGTGCGCCTGCGCATCGTTCCCTTCCCAGAAGGTCCGTCGGACGAAGGCGTCGGGCCGCGCATCCTGCGTTCCATCGCAGTGCTGCGCGACGCCTTCGCCCCCGCCGCTGCCGAGTACGACGTCGTGCACGCCCAGGACTGCATCAGCGCCAACGCCGTCATGGCGAACGGCCGCTGCATGCGCACCGTCCACCACATCGACCACTTCACCACCCCCGAACTCGCCGCCTGCCACGAGCGCGCCATCGTCGAGCCCTACGCGCACCTGTGCGTCTCCCGCGCGGTGGCCGACGATCTCGCCGACGGCTGGGGCATCAAGGCCGAGGTCATCCCCAACGGGGTCGCCTACGAGCGCTTCGCCGACACCGACCCTTCCGCCCGCGCCGCGTGGCGCGACCGGCTCGGCCGCTTCGTACTCACCGTCGGCGGCATCGAGCCGCGCAAGGGCTCACTCGACCTGCTCGAGGCCTACGCGTTGCTGCGGGCCGGGCATCCCGACGTCAGCCTCGTGATCGCCGGCGGCGAGACCCTTTTCGACTACCGCGACTACCGCACCCGCTGGGAAGCCCGCGCTCGCGAGCTCGGCGTGCGGCCGATCGTCCTCGGCCCGGTCCCGCACGACGACCTGCCGCCGCTCGTCGCCGCCGCCGACGCGTTCGTCTTCCCGTCCGTCAAGGAGGGATTCGGCCTCGCCGCGATGGAGGCGCTGGCCGCGGGCACTCCGCTGGTCGTGCGCGACCTGCCGGTCCTGCGCGAAGTCTTCTCCCCCGCCGCCCGCTTCGCCGCGGACCCCGCCGGCCTCGCCGCCGAACTGCGCGCCGCGCTCAGCGTCGACGACCCCGCCCGCCAGGCCGCCGGGCGGAGCCTCGCGGCGCGCCACACCTGGACCGACGCGGCACGCCGCCACCTCGACTTCTACCGAGTTCATCCGACGGCCCCGTCACAGTCGGCCGGGGGCGAACAGGCCGATCGGCAGACGGGTCGCGCCGTCGCGGACGAGATCCGCGATGATCGTGCCGATGACGGGGACGAACTTGAATCCGTGGCCCGAAAAGCCCGCGGCCACCGTAACCTGCGGATGTCCCGGATGCCTGGCGAGTAGGAAGTTCTCGTCCGGGGTGGTGGTGTAGGTGCAGGCGAGGCCGCGCAGGTACCGCGCGGACAGTCCAGGTATGCGAGTGTTGAGATAGTCGCGCATCCGCTCGACCTCGTGCGGGTGGACGCGGCGGTCGAGGTCGTCGGGGTCGGCGCGCGAGCCGCCGCGGAAGAAGGCGATCTTCACGCCGTCCTCCGCCGCCCCGTAGGAGGGGAATCCGTACAGCTGCATGCCGGCGGCGTCCTCCCAGATGAATACGGGAAAGCGCGGCGCGCGGTACCGCTCGATCCCATCGCTCGGCGCGAACCAGAACAGCAGCTGGCGCTCCACGGCGAGGGACGGCGCGAACTCGGGCAGCAGTCGCGGGGCCCACGCGCCGGGAGCGATCACCAGCGAGCCGGCCGTGTACGTGCCGCCCTTGCTCGTGCGCACGGTGACGCCGCCGTCGTCGCCGTGGGCCTGCCAGTCGAGTACCTGCTCGTTGAAGTTCAGCGTCGCGCCATGCTTGGCCGCGCGATCGAGGTGCGCGAGGACGGTCTCCTCGGGGCGGACGTACCCGCCCAGCGGTTCGTGCAGGGCAACCGTGTCGTCGTCGACGGCGAACGCGGGGAATCGGCGGCGCAGGTCATGCGCGTCGAGGAGTTCGTGGGCGAGACCCCACTGCCGCGCGCTAGCGAGGCTGCCCGCGACCGCGGCGGCCGCAGGACGCCCGATCATCAGGCCGCCGGTGACCGTCAGGATGCCGGGCCGCTCGTGTTCGAGCTCGTCCCAGAGTTCGTAGGCGCGCAGCAGGAGCGGCACGTACGCCGGGTCCTCGAAGTAGGCCTGCCGGATGAGCCGGGTCTCGCCGTGGCTGGCGCCGCGGTCGTGGGCCGGGGTGAAGCGTTCGATGCCGAGCACGCGGCTGCCGCGGGCTGCGAGGTGCGCGGCGGCGGCGCTGCCCATGCCGCCCAGGCCGAGCACGATGACGTCGTATAGCTGCTCTGTCATGCGGCTACCACCAGGTCGGAGGTGGGACGGCTGCAGCACAGCAGGATCCGGCCCGCGGCGATCTCGCGGGGTCTGATGCCGCCGTTGTGCCGCATGTCGACGTCTCCTGATATCAGGGTGCTCTTGCAGGTGCCGCAGAGGCCCTGCGCGCAGGACGAGGGCAGCGCTAGCCCGGCGGCCGCCGCGGCGTCGAGGAGCGTCGTCTCCGGCGGACAGTCGACGGTGACGCCGTGGTCGCGGAATTCGACCCGGAAGCCACCGTTCGAGATGTCGGCCGCGGCCTCGGCGGACCGTGGCGCCGAGAAGCTGAAGCTCTCCTCGTGGAATCGCCCGGCAGCGCAGCCCAGCTCGGACGACGCCTTGCGTGCGGCCTCGCGGTAGGACGTCGGCCCGCAGGCGAGTACCTCGCGGGACGCGGCATCGGGGGCCAAGGTGGCCAGCGTCCGCGCGTCCAGGCGTGCGGACTCGTCCGAGCACAGATAGTGGACGCGCAGACCGGGCACGTGGCCGGCCATGTGGTCGAGTTCCTCGCGGTACGGGATCTCGGCCGCGTGCCGCTGGGAGTGTACGAGCACGACGTCGCGCGCGTCGCCGAGGTCGTACATCATCCGCAGCATGGACAGTGCCGGGGTGATCCCGCTGCCCGCTGTGAGCAGCAGGTACGCGGGCGCGGGATGCGCGGCCAGGATGAATTCGCCCTGCGGCGGGCCGATTCGGACCACCGTGCCGGGCGCGATCCCGCCGTCGTGCAGCCAGCGGGAGACGGCGCCGCCCTCGGCCCGCTTCACGGTGATGGCGATGCGCTCGGGCCGGGTGGGCGGTGAGGCGATGGTGTAGCAGCGGTGCACGGCCCGTCCGTCGATGTCGAACTCGATCGTGACGTACTGGCCCGCCTCGAATCGGACCATCGAGGGCTGACGTGGTGCGAGGACGACGGTCTTGATCTCGGGGGTGATGGAGCGGACCGCGCGGCAGACGAACTCGTCGTCGTCCGTGGCCGGATCCCAGGAGCGGTGCGGGCGGTCCACGCTCAGACCCCGGCCGCGGCCCGGTACTCGGCGAGCCGGTCGGCGTACCAGGTGCAGAAGGCGTCCACCTGGTACTCGGGGGCGAGGTACGGTCCCGGCACGTACGCCGGATCGCTGACACCGCGGTGCGCGCGGGCGACGAAGGTCCGGTCCTGGTCGTTGGTCAGCCGCCAGACGTGCGTGAGCGAGTCGAGCTCGTAGTCGCGTCCCTCGACGGCGTCCTTGTGCACGAGCCAGGTGGTGCGCAGCAGCGACTTGTCCGGGGCGATCGGCAGCACGGAGAAGGTCACGGCATGGTCGGCCAGCGCGTGGAACCAGGCGTTCGGCTGGACGTGCATGGACAGCCGTCCGAGCCGCGCGGTCGGGAAGTCGGCCAGCAGCTTCCGGCAGGCGCGGCGGCCGTCGGCGGTGAAGGACTCGCCGGCCATGTCCAGCGGCTCACGCTCGATGCGGAATCCGGTCTGCCGGGTGTCGAGCTGCTCGTTCGCCCTCCACAGCATGCCCAGCTCGTCGCAGGTGGCGGTGAACTCGCGGTGCGCGGCGGAGTAGCGCTCGAACGCCGGACGCAGCCTCGGGCTGATGTCCTCGGGCTGATAGCCGTAGACCGGGAACAGGGACTTGATGAGCTCGGGGTGGCCGCCGCAGTGGGTGCACTCGCGGTTGTTCTCCATCACCAGCTTCCAGTTGCCGTCCTCGATGATGTCGATCTGCGTCGCGACCTTCGCCTGCGCCAGCCGGTGCGGGGCGAGGTACGGGGACACCGTGGCCGCGTAGTCGTCGAAGTCGGCGGACGGCTCGGCGGCCAGGCAGATGAAGATCAGTCCGGCGACCGGGCGCACGTGGACCGGGCGCAGCGAGAGCGCGGCGCGGTCGAGGTCGGGACCGGAGGACTCGGCGTGCAGCAGGTGGCCCTCGGTGTCGTAGGTCCACTGGTGGTACGGGCAGACGATGTTGCCGGTGCTGCCGCTGCACGCGTCGAGCAGCCGCGAACCGCGGTGCCGGCAGACGTTGTGGAAGGCCCGCACGCTCATATCGTCGTCACGGATGAGGATCACCGAGCGCCGGCCGATGTCGACGGTGATGAAGTCCCCCGGTTCGGCGATCTCCGGTTCGGTGGCGACGAACAGCCAACTGCGGCCGAAGACGGCCTCCAGATCGGTGCGGTACGCCTCCTCGCCCGCGTACAGCGGCCCGGGCAGGCTGTGCCCGGGCGTGCGGACGACGGCGGCGAGGGCTCCGGGCGCGGTCTCGGTCGTGGTCACTGCTTGAGCTCTCCGTATCAGGGTGTGGTGAAAAGGTGGCGGTCCACCCAGCCGTGCAGGTACGCGCGGGCCTGGGCCGGGCCGACCTTCGAACCCGGCAGGTAGGCCTGGACCGCGAGTCCGTCGAAGGCGACCAGGAAGTCGGCCAGCACGAGGTCGAGGTCGCGGAGCCGGAACTCGCCGCTCTCGACGCCGCGGGCGAGGACCTTCCGCACGTCGGTGCGCCACTGCTCGTACGCCGTCTCCTGCCACTGCGCGTGCGCCGCGTCGTGCGCCGACAGGCTCCAGAAGTCCAACCAGAGCCGCCAGTGCTGCGCGGTGCGCAGGTCGTCGGCGAAGAAGCCGTCGACCAGGGCCCGCATTCCGCTGGCGGCGTCCGCGGCGGCGTGGGCGCGCTCGGCGATCGGCAGGTAGAAGGAGTCCATCTCGCCCTGCAGCACGTGCGCGAGGATCTCCGCGATGCCGCTGCTGAAGTGGTAGGTCACCGTGCCGAGCGAGACGGCCGCGGCGGTGGCGATGTCGCGCATGGTGGTGGCGAACGGGCCGCGCTCGGCGATCACGCCGCGGGCCGCCTCGACGATCAGCCCGCGGCGGATCTCAGTGGGCTGACGCTGACGTTCCCCGGCGGTCTTGGCTCGGGCGGGACGCGACGGGGACGGAGTCTGCTGAGTCATGGCGCAAGGCTCTCAGACCGCGGGATGCGCCGTGTCCAGGTCCGCTGGGCCACCGGCTCGCCGTTGAGCGTCGCGCGCAGTTCGTGCGCGGTGACGAAGTCGCCCGCGTCCACCGACATCCTGGCCTTGACATCAATGCCGACGTCCCAGTCGTCGTCCGGCCGCCGGATCCGGATCGACCACTCCGAGCCGCAGTTCGCGCTCGCCGGATCGTGCGCGCGGATCGAGTACGTCTCGCGGGTGGCCGTGTCGAACTCCAGGCCGTCCGGGTACGTGCGGGTGCCGCCGTAGTTCGGGTCCACGATCAGCCGCCACTCCCCCGTCTCGGGGTTGTACCGCACCTCGCGTTCGGCGGCCGACGAGGCGCCGTGGAAGGCCACCTCGAGCGGCGGGGCCTGCTCGGGGGGCTCGAAGCGCACCGGCTCGGACGGGGCGTCCGGGGCGCGGACCGGGAGCGTCAGGTCACTGCCTTCAGGGTGCAGATGCACGTCGGCGGTCTCGGGATAGGGCCACACCCACGGCCAATAGCTGGTCGAGACCGCGAGCCGGATGCGGTGTCCCGGCGGGAACTCCCAGGCGATGGCGGACATCGGCACGCGCAGGTCCATCGGCTCGCCGGGCACGACCTCGACGCCACGGTTCATCCCGGCGCGGCGGCGCAGGTCGAGGGCGCCGCGGGTGACGAGCGTGGACGAGCCGTCGGGGGCGACATCGCAGAGCCTGACGATCACGTTCGCCGACCCGCTCGCCGTGATCCGCAGCCCGGCCTCGGGCAGGCCGAGGATCGCGACGTGCGCGGTCAGCGGCGCGGTGTCGAAGCAGACCGAGCGGCCGTCCTCCTCGCGCTGGTCCGGCGGCAGGTCGGCGGGATTGCCGAAGGGGAAGAACCGTCCGGCGTCGATGCCGCAGTGCTGCGGGGTCGCGACGGGGATCGGGGCGGAGCCGGCGGCGTCGCGGCAGAGCGTCGTGTCGAGCGGGGTGCGCAGCGGCGCGACGTTCGGCGAGGGCCAGGACGGTTCGGTGACCCACCGGCCCGGGTGTTCGGCGTAGCGGGTCGCGGGCCGGACCGAGTCCTGCATCCACGAGCGCAGCGCCGGATCGTTCTCCACTCCGGTCGGTTCGTCCTTGAGCCAGCGGTCCCACCAGCGCAGCGTCTCCTGCAGGAAGCCGATCGCCGGACCGGGCTCGGCCTGGATGTCCGGGTACTGATGAGCCCAGGGGCCCACGATGCCCTTCGCCGGGCCGGGGAGGTTCTGCAGCAGCCGGAAGACGGTGTTGCGGTACGGATCCGCCCAGCCGCCGACCGCCAGGACCGCGGCCCTGATCGCGCCGTAGTCCTCGCACACGCTGCCGTGCCGCCAGTAGTCGTCACGCTCCTGGTGTGCGAGCCAGGTGTCGAGAAGTGGTTCGAGGGCGTCGAGCCGCTGCGTCCACAGGTCCTTCCAGCGTTCGCCGAGGCGTGCCGGGTCCGGCGGGCGCGCGGTGAAGGCGAGCATCGTGGTCGCCCAGCCGAGCATGTCCACGCCGAGGACCGCCCCGCCGAAGTAGTGCACGTCGTCGGCATAGCGGTCGTCCGTGGAGCAGACCGTGACAATGGCCTTCAACGCCTCGGGGGCGAGCGCGGCGACCTGCAGCGAGTTGAAGCCGCCCCAGGAGATGCCGAACATGCCGACGGAGCCCGTGCACCAGGGCTGGGCCGCGAGCCATTCGACGACCTCGACCCCGTCGGCGAGTTCCTGCTCGGTGTACTCGTCGGCCATGGTGCCCTCGGAGTCGCCGGAGCCGCGCAGGTCCACGCGTACTGACGCGTAGCCGTGCGCCGCGTACCAAGGGTGTCGCTGGGCGTCGCGAGGCGCGGTCCAGTCGCCCTTGCGGTACGGCAGATACTCGAGCAGCGCGGGAACCGGTTCGTCGGTCAGCGGACGCCAGATGCGCGCGGAGAGATTCACTCCGTCGGACATCTTGATCAGGACGTGGTCCTGCATCCGCACCTCGGCCACGTCGCTCACGTCGTTCACGGACGCGCTCCGATCTCGACGGGCACGTGGCAACGGATGCGATGTCCCTCGCCGAGTTCCTGCCAGGGCGGCGTCTCACGGTCGCAGAGCCCGTCGATGTGCTCGGCGCAGCGGTTGCGGAACGCGCAGCCTGCCGCGGGAGGCGCGCTCTCCGGCTCGCCGTCCGAGCCGGTCAGCTGCTCGTGCGCTCCGGGTTCGGTGGCCAGCGCCGAGTCCATCAGCAGTCGAGTGTACGGGTGGTTCGTCTCGCCGAAGACGCGCTCGATCGGCCCTTCCTCGCAGACCCGGCCGAGGTAGAGCACGACGACGCGGTCGGCGAGCGCGCGCACCACGGCCAGGTCGTGGCTGATGAACAGGTAGCCGAGTTCATGCTCGTCGCGCAGGTCGTCGAGCAGCCGGAGCACGGAGGCCTGCAGGGAGACATCGAGGGCTGATACGACCTCGTCGGCCAGCACGAGCGCCGGCCCGCCGGCGAGCGCCCGGGCGATGCCGACGCGCTGCTGCTGGCCGCCCGAAAGCTGCGCCGGAAAGCGATCGGCGTGACCGGGTTCGAGCCCGACGTCCGCGAACACCCGGTCCCGCTCCTCGCGGGCCTGCTCGCCGCGCAGCCCGCGCAGGCGCAGCGGGCGCAGCACGGCGTCGCCGACGGTGCGGCGCGGATTGAGCGAGGTGCCGGCGTTCTGGAAGACGAGCTGCACCTTGCGGCGTGCCGCCGGGTCGCGGCGCGCGGCGCTCCTGGTGAGATCGGCGGGTGCCTCGGCGTTCTCCTCCGAGCCGCGCAGGACGATCTCGCCGGACGTCGGCCGGCGCAGCCCGGCGATCGTCCACGCGATGGTGGACTTGCCGCTGCCGCTCTCCCCGACCAGCGCGACGACCTCGCCGCGACGCACCGTGAGATCCACGTCGTGCACGGTCGGTCCGGTCCGCGGGTCCGGTCGGCGCCGGTAGTCGACTGTCAGGCCCTTGATCTGAAGCAGCGGCTCGTCGAGCTCGCGCGGCTGCGGCGGACGGACTCGAGCCTCCCAGGCGGGCGCGGCGAGCACCTCGGATTGACGCAGGCAGGCGGAGAACCGAGGCGTGTCCGCGGCGGCGCCGTCGACGACCGGCGCGAGTCGCGGCGCGGCGCCCGTGGTGCACGCGTCCTGCGCGAACTCGCAGCGCGGTGCGAACGCGCAGCCGGAGGCCTCCTGCGCGTCGGCCACCGAGCCGGGCATCCCGGCCGGCAGTCCGGGCACGGCGATCCGTGCGACGCTGGACAGCAGGCCTCGGGTATACGGATGCGCGGGAAGCCGGAACGCGGCCCGCGTATCGCCGGTCTCGACGACCCGGCCCGCGTACATCACGGCGATGCGCTCACAGACCGCTGACACGGCACCGAGGTCGTGGCTGACCATCACGAGGGAGATGCCGAGTGCCGCGCGCAGGCTGCCGAACAGCGCGAGAACACCGGCCTGGGTCACGACGTCGAGCCCGGTGGTCGGTTCGTCGAGTACGAGCAGGCGCGGCTGCCCGGCGAGCGCGAGGGCGACGGCGACGCGCTGCTGCTGGCCGCCGGACAGCTGGTGCGGGTAGCGGTCGACGAGCTTGTCCGGCTCGGGCAGGCGGACCTGGGCGAGCAGCCGGACGGCTTCTGCGCGCGCGCCGCGCTTGTCCATTCCGCGCGTCGCCCGCAGCACCTCGCCGACCTGCGCGCCGACCCGCATCGACGGGGTGAGCGAGTGCCCGGCGTTCTGCGGCACGAAGCCGATCTGCTGCCGGCGCAGAGTCCTGACGGTCCGCGCGTCGCCCGCGAGGATGTCCCGGCCGGCGATCCGCACGCTGCCTCCGGTCACCCGGGAGCCGCCGCGCAGCTGCCCGACCAGCGCCGAGGCCAGGGTTGACTTGCCGCAGCCGGACTCGCCGACGACCGCCAACGCCTCGCCCGCGCGCAGGCTCAGCGACACGTCGCGCAGCACCGGGATCTCGCGCCCGCCGTGGCGGTAGGCGATCGACAGGCCGCTGACCTCGGCGAGGACTCCGGTGCGTTCCTCGGTGACGACGCTCATCGCAGTCCTCCGGTGATCCGGTCGATGCCGCGCGCCTTCGCGAAGCCGTCGGCGGCCAGGTTGAGCCCGACGATGAGCGTGGCGAGCGCGACGATGGGGGCGATCGTGGCCAGCGGCACGACCGTCAGCAGGCTGCGGTTCTCCGAGACCATCAGGCCCCAGTCGGGCGTCGGCGGGTTGGCGCCGAAGCCGAGGAACGACAGGGAGCTGACGAGCAGCATGATCCACGAGGCGCGCATGGCGAACTCGACGAGCACCACGTCGAGGATGTTCGGCCAGATCTCCCTGGCCATGATCGGCCAGAAGCCCTCGCCGCGGGCGCGCGCCGCGGTCACGTAGTCGAGGCCGACGACGGACAGCGCCGCGGCGCGCACCACGCGGATCAGCGCCGGGCAGTAGACGATGGTGGCCGCGAGGATGATCACCGGCGCGCCGGAGCCGAGCGCGGTGACGACCACCAGCAGCGCGAGGATCGCCGGAACCGAGAGCACCGAGTCGAGGATCCGCATCAGCACCTCGTCGAACCAGCCGCGCCGGTAGGCGGTCAGGCAGCCGAGGACCGTGCCGAACACGACGGTGAGCACCGCGGCGCTCAGGCTGATGAGCATCGCGTACCGACCGCCGTACAGCACCCGGGAGAGCACGTCGCGGCCGAGCTGATCGGTGCCGAGCCAGTGCGCGGAGGACGAGCCCTCGATGGCGTCGAGCGCACTCGGCTGGGTCGGCGGATAGGGGGCCAGCAGCGGCGCGGCCAGCGCCACGACCACGTTGAGCCCGACCAGGAACAGGCCGGCGAGCAGGCTCGGCCGGGTGGGCAGGGCGATGCGGCGCGCGCGGGTACGCGCATTGCTCGCATGCACAGTGAGATTCGTCATCCGGCACGTCCCGGGGTGCGCAGCCGCGGGTTGAGGTAGACCGAGGCGAGGTCGGCCAGCAGGTTGCACACGACGAAGGTCGCGGCGCCGAACACGGCGATGAACTGCAGCAGCGGCAGATCGCGGTTGTGCACGGCCTGGATCATCAGGGTCCCGATTCCGGGATAGTTGAAGACGCTCTCGACCACCACCACGCCGCCGACCAGCCAGGCGATGTTGACGGCGATGACGTTGAGGGTCGGCAGCAGCGCGTTCGGCAGCGCGTGCCGGAACAGCACCCGGCGAGACGACAGGCCGCGGATCCGGGCCAGCGTCACGTACTCGGCGGACAGCACGTCGATCACGCTGGTTCGCATCATCCTGATGATGTAGGCGGCCATGACCACGGTCAGCGACGCGGCGGGCAGCCATACGGCCGGCAGCAGCTGGCCGATCGAGGCGGTCGGCCCCGCCGTGACGACGGCCGGGAACCACTGCAGGTCGATCGCGAAGCCGAGCACGAGCACCGTGGCCACGGTGAACTCCGGCACGCTCATGCCGAGCAGCGCGAAGCCGGAGATCGCCAGGTCCGGCCAGCGGTCCCGGGTCAGGCCCGCGACCACGCCGAGCACCAGCGAGAGGGTGATCCCGGCGAGGATCACGATCCCGGCCAGCAGCGCCGTGTTCCGCAGATAGCCGCCCGCCTCGCTCAGCACCGGCTGGCCGGAGACCAGGGAGCGGCCGAAATCTCCGTGCACGGCGCCGCCGAGCCAGTCCAGGTAGCGCCGCCAGGCCGGGCGGTCCAGGCCCAGCGACGCGTCGAGCCGCGCCACGGCCGCGGGCGTGGCGTTCTGACCGAGCAGCTGCTGCGCCAGGTTGCCCGGCAGGGCCTGGAGCGCGACGAAGACCAGGAGCGTCGCGAGCCACACGGTCAGCACCGAGTACGCGAGCCTGCGTCCGATCGTCTTCAGCAGCATGGTCGTCCCGGTCACGCCGCGAAGCCGATGTGCAGGTAGTCGAATTCGAAGCCGTATTCCTTGTAGTTGACGACCTTCTTGCTCAGCCCGGTCGTGCGATCCGCGAAGAAGGGCACGATCGAACCGCTGCGGTCGACGAGGATCTTCTGCGCGTCCTGATAGTGCTGCTTGCGCTTGGCGGCGTCGGACTCCTTGCGCGCGGCGTCGAGGACCGAGCCGAACTGGGCGTCGGACCAGGTGGTCTCGTTGTACGAGGAGCCCGCGCGGAAGATCTGGTTGAGCAGCTGGTCGACCGGGCGGCCGGTGTACCAGTACGAGACGCAGAACGGCTTCTGCATCCACACGTCCGTGAAGTACGAGTCCGCCGACGCCGTCTGGATACTGATGTTCAGCCCGGCGTTCTTGACCGAGGACTGATACGCGAGCGCCAGCGGGGTGAGCACCGCGTCGTAGCTGGAGGTGTAGAGCTGCTGCGTGGCGGACAGTCCGGCCGTCTTGAGCAGCGACTTGGCCTTGTCCGGGTCCGGGGCGACCTTGTAGTCGAGGTAGTTGGCGTCGGACGGAGGCACCGGGTTGTTGTTGGCGACGGTCCCGCGGCCGTGCAGCGCGAGGTCGAGCAGATCCGTGGGCTGATACGCGATCTTGAAGGCCTCGCGCACGTTGACGTCGGTGAAGGGGGAGGCCTTGGTGAGCATCGGCATCACGTACCACTCGGCGTTCTTCACGGTCGCGGTGGTCGCGATACTGGAGGCCGTGACCGTCTTGCTGGTCGCGTAGTCGATGTTGGTCTGCGCGATGAGATCGACCTGCCCGGCGAGCAACGCGTTGACACGGGCCTGGATGTCGGCGATCGCGGTGAACACGATCGAGTCGAGGATCGGGGCTCCGCCGAAGTGGTTCTTGTTCGCCAGGACCGTGCCCTGCCCGGCGGGCACGAAGGACTTGAGCTTGAACGGGCCGGTGCCGATGCCGGTGCTGCCGATCGTCTTGGCCGAGCCGTCCGGGATGACGTAGCAGTTGTAGTTCATCAGCAGGCTGGGGAACTCGGCGTTCGGAGAGCTCAGCTTGACCACGAGGGTGCCGGCGTCCGGGGTGGATATGCCCGAGGCGGACAGGAACGGCGAGAGGACGGCCGCCTGCGGCGACTCGATCTTGGGGTCGAGGATGTGCGCGAGCGTGTACGCGGCGTCGGCGGAGGTGAAGGCCTTGCCGTTGTGGAAGGTCACGCCCTTGCGCAGGGCGAAGGTCCAGGTCGTGCTGTCCGCGCTGGACTCCCAGGAGGTGGCCAGGTCCGGCAGCACGGAGCCGTCCTCGGCCTGCTTCACGAGGCGGTTGTAGAGCGCGCCGAGGTATTCGTAGGCGGAGAGCGAGCTGGCCGGGTCGAGCGATTCGGCGCTGGAGGCCGGCGGCCGCGCGATGCGCATCGAGCCGCCCTTGGCCGCGGTGCCGGTGGACGCGGTGGCCTCGGCGCTCGCGCCCGAGCTCGCGGAACCGCAGGCCGCGAGGCCGAGGCCGAGCGGGGCGGCGATCGCCGCGGCGCCGAGCAGCGTCCGCCGGGAGAGCCCTGACCCGCGTCCTGGCCCGTCCGCCGCACCATTCATCAGAACATTGTTGTCAATATCAGCTGTACCGCCGTGCTGGTGGTCTGTCATGACCATTCCCCTGACCGCGATGGGTTGCTAATCTTTCGGCTGTACGAATGAACTGTACGTCTGTACGAGTCGCCGGGGTCAATACCCCGTTTCCATTTCGTTAACGCCTCTTCGCGCCGAGCCCCGGGAGTCGCCGTGAACCACCGTGCCGCCGACCCGCTCATGCAGCCCTTCGACCTCAGGCATCTGCGGCTGCGCAACAGGATCGTGAGCACCTCGCACGAGCCCGCGTATGCCGAGGACGGGATGCCCAAGCGGCGTTACGCGCTCTACCACGCGGAGAAGGCCAAGGGCGGCGCGGCCTTGACGATGATCGGCGGCAGCGCGATCGTCGCCCCCGACAGCCCGCCGTCGTTCGGGAATCTGCACCTGTACAAGGACGAGATCGTGCCCTGGCTCGGCCGCGTCGCCGAGGCGGTACACGAACACGGCGCCTACGTCATGTGCCAGATCACCCACCTCGGCCGCCGGACGAGCAACTACAGCGGGGACTGGCTGCCGCTGGTCGCCGCCTCGCCGCTCAAGGAGCGCGCGCACCGCGCGGTGCCCAAGCAGGCCGAAGAGTGGGATCTGACCCGGATCGCCGCGGCGTACGCACAGGCGGCGGCGCGCTGCGCGGCCGGCGGCATGGACGGAATCGAGATCGAGGCGTACGGCCACCTGTTCGACGGATTCCTCTCCCCCGCCACCAACCTGCGTACCGACGAGTGGGGCGGCTCGCTGGAGAACCGGCTCCGCTTTCCGCGGATGGTCGTGCGGGCGATCCGTGACGCGGTGGGGCCGGACTTCATCGTCGGGCTTCGTCCCGCGGTCGACGAACTGCTGCCCGGCGGCCTGTCGGCGGCCGAGGGGATGGAAGCGATGCGCCGACTGGCGGCCGAGGGAATCGACTTTCTCAGCGTCATCCGCGGCCACATCGACACGGACGCGGGACTGGCCAAGGTGATCCCGCCGACCGGCACTCCGTCCGCGCCGCACCTCGACTTCGTCGGCCAGGTCCGCCGCGAGCTGGGCATCCCGGTCATGCACGCCTCGCGCATCGCCGACGTCGCCACCGCACGGCACGCCGTGGCCAACGGGCTCGTCGACCTGATCGGCATGACCCGCGCCCAGTTGGCGGACCCGCACCTCGCCTCGAAGATCGCGGCCGGGCAGGAACACCGCATCCGGCCCTGTGTCGGAGCCGGATACTGTCTCGACGCGATCTATCAGGGCGGCGACACGAAGTGCATCCACAACCCGTCCACCGGACGCGAGCTGCAACTGCCGCACACCGTCACCCGCACCGAAAACGCCACCAAGCGCGTCGTCGTGGTCGGGGCGGGACCGGCGGGCCTGGAGGCCGCGCGGGTGCTCGGCGAGCGCGGCCATGCCGTCACGCTGCTTGAGGCCGCGGACACGCCGGGCGGCCAACTTCTGCTCGCCAGTCGCGCCCCGGCACGCAGAGAGCTGATAGGCATCGTGGACTGGCGCGTTGCCGAGTTCGAAGGCCTTGACGTCAAGGTCCGCTGCAACACCTTCGCCGACGAGCAGACCGTACTCGGCTACGAGCCCGACGTCGTGATCGTGGCCACCGGCGGTATACCCGACACCGCCAATCTCGGTCTCGGCGCCGGGGCCAGGCACGTGATCGAGGGCTGGGACGTGCTCTCCGGCGCGAAGGCGCCACGCGGCGACGTGCTGTTCTTCGACGACAACGGCGGCCACGCCGGACTCGACGCCGCCCGCGCGTTGATCGAGGCGGGCGCGCGGTTGGAATACGTCACCCCGGAGCGGATCCTCGGGCCCGACATCGGCGGCATCAACTACCCGCTGTACGCGAAGGTCTTCGCCGAGACCGATACCCGCACCACACTGCTGCACGAACTGCGCGCGGTCGAGAAGCTGCCGGACGGCCGGCTCAGAGTTCTGCTCTACAGCGAGGCCGCCGACCGCGTGACCGAACGCATCGTCGACCACGTCGTCGCCGAGCTGGGCACCATGCCGAACGACGAGATCTATTTCGGCCTGCTGCCCGGCTCGACCAATCTCGGCGAGGTGGACCTCACGGCGCTACTCGATCTGCGGCGTCAGGCGGTCATGCGCAACGAAGCGGGCGGCTACCAACTGTTCCGCATCGGCGACGCCGTCACCAGCCGCAACGTCCACGCCGCCGTCTACGACGCCTTCCGCCTGTGCCTCGCCATCTGAATCGCTCGTCCCGACACCGCTCGTAGTAGCCTCAGACCCGTCGGAGCGGTCACCGCACCAGCGAGGGATTCCCGATCAGGTTGCCGTTCGCGTCGTAGAAGTCGATCTGAGCGATGTCCGCGTTGAGTCTGCTCGAGCCGTTGACGGTCTCCGCGTCAACCTGGACCCGCACCGTATCGACGCTCGTCGGGGCGGACAGCGTGAACGGGATGTCCTGCGCCGCGTTGCCACTGACCGCCCCCACCTGCTCGAGGGTCCCGCCGCCGACCGACACGCCGACCGAGGCGTCGGTGATCGTCATCGTGTCCAGACGTCGCGTCCGCACGACCACCTTGCTGATCGTGATCGGCTGGCTGAACTGGACCTGCACATAGTGCGGCATGGCGGTGGCGGCCGAGGACCAGAACGAGTTGAGGTTGCCGTCCACCACGTTGTACGGGGTGAAGCTGGTGTTCCAGTAGGCCTCGTCGTCCATCGAGTCCGCGGTGACCGCGCGCAGCGGCAGGCCGGAGGGCCCCGAGCCGAGGCCGGCGGACGTATGGACCGTCGCCTCGGCGACCTCGGCACCGGCGGGAACGGTCGCGAGGATGAACGCCGGGGAGAGCACAGTGGTCGACGAAGCCGGCGCGCCCCCGAAGGAGACCGAACTGTCCGGGGTGAATCCGTTCCCTGTGATGATCACCGGGGTCGGCGTGCTCGCCGGGTCGCTCATCGGGCTGATCCTCGTGACAACGGGCGCGGCCGACGCGGTCAGGTATTGGTACGGCTGCTGCAGTCCGGCGGCGCTCAGGATGTCGGCGGGCATGCTCGCGGGCGTCAGGTGGAGCGGCAGTTGGGTATTGCCTGAGTACTGGAGATCGATCGGCACCGGGCTACAGGGCCACACCGCGATCTGGTCGGCGTGGTAGTTGTCGATGAACCGGATGTGCCCGATCGGCAGGCACCCGCCGTTGCCCGCACCGTTGCCGAACTCGACATTGTTCTGCCAGGTGATCCACTCGCTGCCGATGTCGTCGTAGAGGGTCAGTCCGCCGTGGAGGTCGTCGAAGACCACATTGCCCGTGACCATGGTGCCGTGCTGGAAGCTCGCGTCCTCATTGATGCTTCCGTCGGCGTTGAGGATGGTCTGGCCCTGGTGGCCCTCCAGATAGATCGCTCCGCCGTCGGACAGCACCGAGTGGTAGTCGTAGATCAGATTGTCCGAGATGGTGTTGTCGGAGTCGATGTTCGTGGTGAGGTCCTGATGGCCCGGACCGTCGAGGTGCCCCTCGACCGCGCCGCTGTCGATGCCGTCCCAGGGCACGTCCCAGATGTCATTGTGCGTGACAGTGGTCTGCTGGGTGAAGAACAGCAGAATGCCGTCGGCTCCGGCGTACTCGGCGCCGATGTCGTGGATGTAGTTGTCCGCGATGGTGTTGCCGAGGTTGATTTCCCGGTTGTCCGCGCCGACGTCCGAGGGCTCCGGATCGTTGCTGCTGCCGAGCTCGATGCCGATGCCCGAGATGTCGGTGAGCTCATTGCCCTGGACGAGGTTGTGCTGGCTGCCGTAGGCGAACGCGAGGCCGGCCGCACCGAGATGCGTGAAGGTGCTGTTCTCGACGGTCACGTCCTGGGCCGCGCGCCAGGTCACCGCGGCGGGTTCCTGGGCGTAGGAGCCGAACGGGCAGGTTCCGGCCGGAACGGTGTAAGTGCACGTACCTGTCGGCTGGGTCTGCTGGTCGCCGACGATCCGCAGGTTCGCCTGCACCTCGGAGAAACCGCTGGGGCCGCTCGGGTCGAGCCAGGTCGCGTAGGCGAAGGTCAGGCCGCTGAGGGTCAGGTTGTGCACCGGCTGGTCGAGCGTGCCGTCGCCGCTGACGAGCGTCTGGAGCACCGGCATCTCGACGTCGTCCCGGTCGAGGTTCTGGCCGGCGGTCGCCTGGTAGTAGAGCCGGTGCTGCGTGCCGTCCAGGTACCACTGCCCCGGGTGCAGGAGCTCGTACGCGTCCTCGACGCTGGTCGGGACCGCCGTGCTGGAAAGGTCGGGGAAGTTCGCGCCGTCCGCGGCCTGGATCGGCGGCGTCGGCCGGTCGGTGACGTTGTCCCAGCACGGCTGCTGCATCGTGATCTGCGTGCCCTGAATGCCCGCCACGCGGCAACGGCTCTGGGTCCAGGAGCCGTTGCCGCCGGTGAAGACGAACTCGATGCCTGACGGGTCGCGCCAGCCGGCGTAGCTGCTGTCGGCGGCGGTGAAGCCGGTCTTGGTCTGGGTGAGCGCGACCGGCGCGGTTCCCTGTGCGACGGGGACGCGCGTGCCGTTGAGGTACAGCTGACGGGTCGAGCCGGTCACCGGCGCGGACCAGAGCCCGGTCGCGGCGTCCACCAACTGCCAGCCGGTGACCTGCCGCCCGCCGCTGAGCACCGGATGCGCGCCGGGCGCCGCCTGCCAGATCACCTGATGGCCGCCGGTCCCCGAGTCCGCCGCGGTGAAACTCAGCGTCCTGGCCAGCCGGTAGGTGCCTCCGGCGAGCTGGACAACGATGTCATCGCTCATCGAGCGGGTCAGCGATCTGACCCTGCCCTGCGCCGCGTCGATCGAGCACGGCGACGGCTGCGAGCAGGCCGAGCCGCGACCGTAGGGGGCGACGTAGAGGGTGAGCGGAGCGGCGGCGGAGGCCGGCTGAGCCGGACCGGCCGCTACGGACGCCGCCACACAGGCAAGTGTGAGCACAACGGACTTCCAGCTGCGCATGGTGCTTCCTTCGCGAGTGGCAGTGTGGGTCTGCAACACCGATCGCTGCGGGATCCTATTGGATGCACGGTTGACTGGCCAGCGCTAGATCGTTCGTCTTCAGCGGCTCGGCCCGATCGTGCGCAACGGGCCCATCCTGTTCGACGCCGGCGCGGAATACGCAGCGAACATCCTCGAGGCCGGCCGCCCGGCTGTTTCCGCAACGGGCAGATCGTCACCCGTCCGAGCGATTGTGGCGGGGTAACTCCGGGTTCGATGATGCTTGAAGGCCCGCCGGCCAGGTGTCCGGGCGGCGCCCTGCCAGCCTGTCTCCCAGCTCTCGGAGGTTGTCCATGCCCCTGGCCGGCGACGCGAATCTCGTGTCCTCGATCGACGCCGGCGATGACGTGCGGGTCGCGAGTCAGGTGCACATGCCACTTCCGATGCAGCCGGGAGGCGACCGGTATCGCCGGGATGTGCAGGTCGTGGTGGTCGGCGCGGGGTTCTCCGGCATCGGTGCCGCCATCCGGCTGCGCCAGGAGGGCCTGGGTGACGTGCTGGTGCTGGAGAAGGCCGGGCAGCTCGGGGGCGTGTGGCGGGAGAACACCTACCCGGGCTGCGCGTGCGATGTGCCGTCTTCGTTGTATTCGTACTCGTTCGCGCCCAACCCCCGGTGGAGCAGGGTCTTCGCCGGGCAGCGGGAGATCCACGACTACCTGCGGGCGACCGCGGACCGGTACGGGGTCGGCGAGGTCCTGCGGTGCGGGGTCGATGTTCTGCGGGCCTGGTGGGACGAGCCTGCCGCGCGCTGGCGCCTGGAGACCACCGACGGCCCTTACAGCGCGACCGCGCTGGTCCTGGCCACAGGGCCTTGGCACCGGCCGCTGCTTCCGGATCTGCCGGGGCTAGGCGAGTTCGCCGGACGAGTGTTCCACACCGCGCAGTGGGATCACGCTGCGAGCCTTGCCGGAGCCCGCGTGGCCGTAGTCGGTAGCGGCGCCTCGGCGATCCAACTCGTCCCGGAAATTCAGGCGGAGGCCGACGCCGTCCATGTCTTCCAGCGCACCGCCCAATGGCTGTTGCCGAAACCCGACCTCCCGGTTCCCGGGACACTCGGCTGGACGATGCGCCATATCCCGGGCGCCCAACGCGCCATGCGCAGCTCTCAATACTGGATGCAGGAAGGCCTCGGCTACGCCCTGCGCCACCCCCGGCTGATAGCCCCGATACAGGCCGCAGCCCATGCCCACCTGCGCCTGGCAATACGCGACCCGCAACTGCGCCACGCGCTCACGCCGGACCATCGCCTTGGCTGCAAGCGCCTGCTGACCTCCAGCACCTACTATCCGGCACTCGCCCGGCCGCACGTCCACCTGCATCCGACCGCCGTCACCGCAGTACGGGAGGACAGGGTGATCGGCGCGGACGGCACCAGCGTCGAGGCCGATGTCCTCATCTTCGCCACAGGTTTCCACATCGGCCAGCTACCCCTGGCCCCTGATACCTACGGTACCGACGGCCGTTCACTCCACGAGACCTGGGGCGAAGAACCCGAGGCATACCTGGGCACCAGCGTCGCCGGCTTCCCCAACCTCTTCCTGCTACTGGGACCCAACGTGCTTTCCGGCGCGGCCTCCGCCATCACCGTCCTGGAAGCCCAGCTGAACTACCTCAGCAGCGCACTGACACACCTGACCAGCGGCAGCTACGACTGGCTCGACGTGAAACCGACCGCCCAGACGCAGTACAACACGGCCCTGCAGGAAGCTCTACGCACCACCGTGTACAACACCGGCGGCTGCACGAGTTACTACCTAGGCCCCGGCGGACGCAACACCTTCTGCTGGCCCTGGTCCACCGGCAGCCTCAAAAACCGGCTCAACCGCTTCGACCCCGCCGCCTACACCTGCCACTCAACAGACCGGACCACCGTGATGGCCAGCCGGAAATGACCTGACCCGCATCTGCGGGCGGGACGGTTCGAGGTTTGCTGTCGCGGGCTTCCAGCGCGGGGATGTTCGGTGGCGCATAAGCGAGTGTTGGCGGTGTTGGATCCGTGCCACGAAGCCGTCCGTCGCCACCCGGGCTGTGGAGGCCGACGCTCACGTGTCTGTTCGCGTCGTCGCGACCAACCCTCGCTCATGATGTCGTTGCCCCTCCCCCACCACGAGGCCACCACGGGACTCGTTCGCTCAGAGTGGACGACACCGCTGCGGATACCTCAGCGCCGCTCAGCTTCGAAGACCCCCAAACGGACCAAAATCGGCCTTTTCGGCCCCGGTCCCAGGTGGCGGCCCGATCCGCCGAGGCAATCCCCTTCACCCGGCCCTCGATCAAATCCACAGGAATCACGCAGCACACCCGCCACAGCTAGGCGTCTCCCACCCGGCGAGGCCGCCGGCAGGCACGGCATGGCCGCCGACGCCGCCGGGATGATCATCGCGGTGGTCGTGCCGGGCGCGAGCGGGCACAAGAACACGATCGGCACCCGTCGCACGATCGCGGACGCCCGGATTGCCCCATATTGTAGGTTCCCGGGTACCACACGGGCACAGGCGCACCGCCCATCGGGATGGAGAGGCTGCTGCGGGTTCGGCCGACCTACCAAGGCACGCTCTGGCGATTCTCACTTAGGAAACGGGCAGCCACTTATGTTCGAAGGTGACCAGGCCGCTGTCGCCACGGCACCCCGGACGAGCGACGGGCCATCGCGGGGACGGTTGTCTCACCGACCGCCAAGGGCACTCCCGCTCGGCAGCGACGTGCGGCGCGCACTCGTGCTGACCCTCGTCTGGGAGCTTGTCAGCGAGATCGTCGGCTGGGCGGGCTCGCTGCTGATCCAGCCGAACAAGAGCGATACCACCGCGGCCGTTGCGAGCCAACTGCTCCCCGGCGAACACCTGAGCCACTTCGAGGCGATCTGGGTCCGCTGGGACGGGAGCTGGTACGCGCTGCTGGGCAGCCAGGGCTACGGCCCGCACGTGTCCAACCTGGACGCGTTCTTCCCCGCGTATCCGCTGCTCATCCACATCGTCGGGATCCCGCTCGGCGGCCGGTACCTGTTGGCCGGGATTGTGATCAACCGGCTGCTGCTGTTCCCGACCGTCGTGATCTTCATGAAGCTGGTGCGGCGGGACGAACCGGGCGACGGCCGGGAGACCGAGCTCGCGCCGCTGATGATCCTGTTGATCCCGGGCGCCGTATTCCTTCTCGGCGCGCTCACCGAGACGCTGTTCGTGTTCGCCTGCCTCGCCGCGATGCTGGCGATGCGCCGGGAGCGCTGGCTGCTGGCCGGGGCCGCCTGCGCGCTGGCCACCGGCACGCGGCTGCCGGGCGTGGTGCTCGTCGGGACGCTCGCTCTGGAGTTGCTGCTGCGCCGCGACTGGCTCAGGGCGGTGTATTGCTCGGCGATCGGCATGGCCGGCATCGGGCTGTTCTCGCTGTACACGCTGATCACACAGCACGACCTGCTCGGATTCAAGAACGCGTACAAGCACGGCTCCTGGAACGACCAGACCTTTACCTTGAACGTGCTGCGCGGGCCGTTGCGCTACTTCCACGAGATGCTCGCCGACCCGCCGACTAAGAACTACGGCGGCATCGTCACGTTCGGCTACCTGGCGGCGCTGGCGCTGGTCGTGGTGTTGGCCGTGCTGTGCATCAGACGGCTGAGCTGGCCGCTGCGGTTCTTCGTGGTGGGCACCGCGCTGATCCCGCTTCTTTCGGGGTCGATGTTCTCGTACTACCGGTACGCGATGATCCCGCTGCTGCCGATGATGGTGCTCGCGACTCGCTGGCTCTCCCGGCGGCCGCAATGGCGGGACTCGGCGGTGCTCGCCCTCGCCAGTCTCGCGATCTTCGACATCATGGCGTTCGCCAGCGGCCACTGGGTCAGTTAGGTTATCAGGGTCCTGCTATCTGGCAGCGTGCTGAAGCCCCGGCGGCGCCCACTGCGGAGATCTGCTCGAAACGGAGGGCGAAGAAGATCGGCACGAAGCCGACGAGCGCGCGCAGGCCGAGCGGAACCAGGCGGTGAAGGGCCAAACGCGAGACCCAGCAGGGGTCGGGGGTGATCGGCGTGTTCCGCGCCGAGGGTCACGGAGGGGGCGACGCCGTTCACTCGGATGCCGAACCGGCCGAGGTCTCGGGCGAGCCCGCTGGTGTCATGCGTGGTCCGCCCATTCCGGGCGGCGCATCCCGTGCAGGTTGGCGTACGCGGCCCGCTCGGGCGGCGTCCAGCCCTCCAACAGCCCGGCCTCTGGGCGGTACACCTCGATGCCCAGCGGGCGGCACACCTCCAACGGATCGCGTGCGTCCGGGCCCCAGAGCGGTACTGACAGGTCGCCACCTGGGCAGGTGGACAGCGCGCACAGCAGGTCGGTCTCGGCGAAGAACTCGAAGTAGTCGCCCTTCTGCGCGGGGCAGGCCTTCATGAAGTAACTGTCCTCGTCGTTGAGCCCGGTGCACTGGAAGACGTTCAACACGTCGTGCACGTCGAACTCGGTGAGGCCGTACGCCAGCACGGCCCGCACAAGGTTGGAGTGGCAGTGGAAGTCGAAGTCCTCGCCGGTCAGCATTCGATTGACGTACGGGTCGCAGCGGGTGCCCAGCAGGTCGTGCACACGGCCGCCCTCGGCGTCCGCGCCGTACCCGGCGAGGCTGTCACCGGTGACGGTGAGTAACGGCCGCAGGAAGGGCAGATTGGACCAGACGCGGTCGTAGGTGGAGATGTGCGCGCGCTGCAGTTGGCGGGTGCGGGCGGCCCACATGCGCTCACGCGGGTCGTTCAGGCTCCAGACGTTGAGGTCGCCGACCTGGGGGCCCTCAACGGTGACGATCCGGCACAGGTGACCCTGCGGGACGGTCCAGGCGCGGCCTGAGCGGATGGGGATCTCGAAGGAGTCCACCAGCTCGTGCGCAATGCCCGCAAAGCGGTCGTAGAAGGCGCGGTCGACGTCGAACACGCCGCCCTTGGTGGCCTGGTAGGCGGCGGCTACCGAGGAAGTCATCGGACACCTTTCGTTCGCGAGGCGGCGGCGGACCGGGCGGACGAGGCGGCGCGCACAGCGTCGAGCACCAGCCGTTCTGAGTCGTCGAGGTAGAGCCGCAGGGCGGCCTTGGCCTCCTGGCTGCGCCCGCCCCGCAGCAGATCGCAGATCCCGCGGTCGCGGGCCACCCACGGGGCTTGGAACTCGGCCTCGTCCGCCATGACGGCGAAGGCGAGCCGGAGCTGGGCGATGGTGACATGGAAGAAGGCGTCCATCCGGCGGCTGCCGAGCAGCGCCACGAGCGCCTGGTGGAAGCGCAGGCTGGCGGTGCCGACCTGTTTCCAGTCCTCGGTGGCCACGGCGTGTTCGGCCGCGGCCACCTTCTCCTCCAGGGCATCGAGCAGCCGCTCGGGGGCGAGCGGGCAGTTCTCGACCGCGGCGAGTTCGAGGGTCCGCCGGGTGACGAAGATGTCCTTCACGTCGGCGGCGTCGAGGGTCTCGACCATCGTGCCCTTGTGCAGCTGCTGCACCACCAGGCCCTCGTCGTGCAACGTGCGGAACGCCTCGCGCAGAGTGTTCCGGGAGACCCCGAAGTCGGCGGCCATGACCGAGTCCCGCAGCGGTGTGCCGGGCAGCAGGACGCCTTCGACGATCCACTCGCGCAAGATGTCGGCGACTGAGGCGGATCGTCCCGCCGGGGTCGGCGAGCCATCGATGGTCTGCGACATACCGGATAGCGTAGCGCAGAATCTGTTGAACAATCCATGGCGGGGCTGTCGAGCACACCTGTATCAGGAGGCACTCTTTGGGCTGTTCCGAGAGATCTTCGCAAGTTTACGTGGACGAAACGAGCGTCCGCCACTATCGTCTGCGCCAGCCATTGTTCAACAATCGCGCAGTCCATGTACACCCCAGGTCGGGAGGACCACACATGCGCTCAACGACCGCCGCCCGCCTCGCGGTGGCTCTGGCCACCGCGGGCGCCATACTCGCGCTCGCGGCCTGCTCCGGGGGCGGCACCGCCGGATCCGCGTCCAGCTCCGACGGCACCATCGCCTCCGGCACCCTGACCGTCGGCTCAGACCTCACGTATCCCCCGTACGCCTACCTGAACGGCACGACCCCCGCCGGCTTCGACCCGGACGTCACCCGCGCCCTCGCCGAGCAGGCTGGCCTGCGGGTCACCTACACCGACACCCGATTCGAGCAGCTCATTCCCGGGCTGGGCGCAGGGCGTTTCGACGTGATCGCCTCGGACCTCTACGTCACCGACGAACGGGCCAAGCAGGTCGACTTCATCCCGTACTTCACCACCGGCAATTCGCTCCTCGCGGCCACCGGCGGCTCGTTCCGACCGAAGACCACCGCCGACCTGTGCAGCAAGGCGGTCGCCGTCATCAAGGGCGGCGAGATCGTGCAGGAGCTGCGCGGTGAGGCGAGTGATGCCTGCACGGCGAAGGGCGCGAAGCCGGTCGACGTCCGCGAGTTCGACACCGACCCTGAGGCCACCGAGGCGCTGCTGTCCGGCCAGGTCGACGCACAGCTGACCGACGCGGCCGTGGCCAAGGCGATCGTCACGAAGACCAGCGGCAAGCTGACCATCACCAGCTCGACGATCATCTACCCGGTCACCGCCGGGCTGGCAGTCAAGAAGGGCAACACCAAGCTCAAGGCCACGCTCACCAAGGCACTGGCCGCGCTGGAGAAGTCCGGCGCCTACGCGAAATTGCTCAGCCAGTACAACCTATCCGAGGCCGGAGAGAGCTGACCGTGGGCACCTTCGACTGGCGCTATACGCTGAGTTTGTTCGCCGACTCCGACCTGTGGCGGGCGGCGCTCCTCGTGGTCGAGCTGGCGGTGCTGTCCTGGGTGATCTCCACCGTGCTCGGGCTGCTCGTGGCCCTGATGCGCCAGTCCCGCAGCAGGCTGATGCGCTGGCCGGCCGGCGCCTACATCTGGTTCTTCCGCAGCCTCCCCCTGTTGGTGCTGCTCATCTTCGTGTACAACTCGCCGCAGCTGTTCCCACAGCTCGAGCCGCTTCTGTCCAGCCCGTTCGTGGCGGGCGTGGTGGCGATGGTGCTGAGCGAGACCGCGTACATCGCCGAGATCCACCGGGGCGGGCTGCTGTCGGTGGGCAAGGACCAGAGCGAGGCCGCGCAGGCGCTGGGCATGCCGTACTCGGGGGTCCAGCGACATGTGGTGATCCCTCAGGCGTTCCGAGTGGCGCTTCCGGCGCTGGGCAACGAGTTCATCAGCATCCTCAAGCTGACCTCCCTGGTCAGCTCCATTTCGCTGGCCGAACTGCTGCTCGTCGGCCAGCGGCTCTACACCCAGAACTTCCTGGTCCTGGAGACCCTGCTCGCCGTCGCGCTCTACTACGTCCTGCTGGTCACGATCTTCGATCGGATCCGGGCGCTGGCCGAACGCCGGCTGGACGTACGCCGCCGCGGCACGAGGACCGCCGAGGGCGCGCCGGCGGAAACGCCCTCCGAGGCGGTCCCGGCGACCCGCGCACCGCGACGGGCCCGGACCGCGCACGAGGGCGAGGTGGTCGTCCGTGCCCGCGGCCTGACCAAGTCATACGGCTCGGCCCGCGTCCTGGACGGCGTGGACCTGGAGGTGCACCGGGGCGAGGTGGTGGCCGTCATCGGCCCGTCCGGCTCCGGCAAGACGACGCTGATCCGCACCCTCAACCAGTTGGAGCCGCACGACGGCGGAACCGTCGAGATCGACGGCAAGCCGATGGGAGGCCGGGACCGGGAACTGGCCCGGCAGCGGCGCCACGTCGGCATGGTCTTCCAGCGATTCAACCTCTTCCCGCACCACTCGGTGCTGCGGAACATCACCCTCGCCCCCGTCCACCTGCGGCTGCTCGACCGCAAGGCCGCCGAGCGGCAGGGCCGGGAGCTGCTCGGCAAGGTCGGTCTCGGCGCCCACGCGCACAAGTACCCGCACCAGCTGTCCGGCGGCCAGCAGCAGCGCGTCGCGATCGCCCGGGCGCTGGCCATGACGCCGAGCGTGATGCTGTTCGACGAGCCGACGTCCGCGCTCGACCCGGAACTGGTCGGCGAGGTGCTGGGGGTGATAGCCGGTCTCGCAGCCGAGGGCACGACGATGGTGGTCGTCACCCACGAGATGGCGTTCGCCCGAGAGGTGGCCGACTGGGTGGTCTTCATGGACCACGGCCGGATCCTCCGCCAGGGCCCGCCGGAGGAGATCTTCGACTGCTCCGACGAGCCCCGCCTGCGGCGGTTCTTCGCCGCTGTCGGCGGCTGACGCCGGCGTGTAGCGACTCTCCACTCTGCCTGTGCTCGTGACCTGGCGTTATGCAGGGGTAAGGTTCGCGGGTCGGGCGGCTCGTTCGTGCTCGTTGATCATCCCGCCGAGGACGGGTTCGCAGCGTATTCGCCGCCGCTCGGCGAGGTCGATGATCTCGGCGGGCGGGCGCGATGGTGCCAGGTCAAGACCGCGCTGGGCGCGGTGCTCGTTGTGGTAGCGCAGGTATTCGGCCGGGACCCGGTGCAGACGGCGCTCGCCGAGGATCGGCATCCGTTGGTCAGCTCGGTGCGCAGGGTGCGGATCCACCGCTCGGCGTACGCGTACGCGTTCGCGGGCGGGCATTGCGGCAGGGTCTTTACCACCTCGATGCCCGCGCCGGCGAGGACGTGGTCGAAGGCGTCGGTGAACCGCCCACCGCGATCACGCGGCAAGACCCTGAACTCCTCCGCGCTCTCGCCGAGCTCAGCGCGGCTCGCGACCAGGTGGGCAGGGCAAGCCACGCGAGCACGCGAGTGAAGATCAGAGAGGGCAGTCGAGGCGACACGGCCCCCAATCATCCGTGATCCGAAACCGCGCAACAACCAGTTCACGGGGCTGATGGAAGTAATGAGCCCTACACGGTAGGCGGGTGCCGGTTAGCGGAGGGCGAGCAGCAGGGTCGAAGCGAAGACGACTGCCACCAGCGCTAGGAGCGCGCCGAGAGCCAGCCGACGCTTCACGTGCTGCCAGCGGTGCTCGTATTGGGATTGCAGGGCGCGGGCTCG